>NZ_MKRU01000031.1:3050-17372 GCF_001897985.1 Microbacterium sp. 69-7
TCGCCGGAAGCCAGCTGGACGAGCGCCGTGCGTGCCTCGGCATCCAGGACCACGGCCCCATTCAGCCCGCGAGCATCCGACACCGCGCGATCGAGCAGGAGGCCGAGATCGTCGTCGGTGAGCGGCTTCAGGGTCAGCAGCAGCGACCGCGACAGCAGCGGCGAGATGACCGAGAAGGACGGGTTCTCGGTAGTCGCGGCGATCAGGATCACCCAACCGTTCTCCACGCCCGGCAGAAGAGCGTCCTGCTGGGCTTTGGTGAAGCGGTGGATCTCGTCGAGGAAGAGGATCGTCGAGATGCCGTAGAGGTCGCGCTGGGTCATCGCCTCCTGCATCACCTCGCGCACGTCTTTCACGCCGGCGGTGACCGCCGAGAGCTCCACGAACCGGCGTCCCGACGTACGCGCGATCGCCTGCGCCAGTGTTGTCTTGCCGGTGCCCGGCGGGCCCCACAGGATCACCGAGACGGCTGTCTTCGCGGCGCCTGCCGGGTCGGCGAGGGCGACCAACGGAGATCCGGGGCGCAGCAGATGCCCCTGGCCGGCCACCTCCTCCAGAGAGGTCGGTCGCATCCGGACGGCCAGAGGGGTCTGGCCTTGGAAGAGAGCGGATGCCGATGCCACCGGACCAGGGTATCCGTGACCGCCGACGTCGGGGCCGCCCAGGTTTGTCGACAGCGTGCGCCGCGACGTAGTCTTCCCAGAGTGCTGCCCGGCCCGGATCACGGCGGCCGGGGCGCATCAACACGAAGGAGGTCCGGGTGGCTGCGGCGGGCAAGAAGCAATCGCGCGACGAGAAGGAACGCGCGCGCCTCTATCGGGCACGCCAGGAGTTCCACGCGAGCCTCATCGCACGCCGGCGCCGCGACAACGTCATCGCGGGCGTCGCGGGAGGCCTTCTGCTGCTCGCGGTGGTCGGCGGTCAGGTCGCGTACTACACCGCCGGACCAGGCGCGCCGACGCCCGCTCCGAGCGGCGCCGCCACACCCGCCCCGACGCCGCTGGAGTTGCCCGGCTCCTCCGAGATCCCGGCACCGACACCGTCTTCTACCACCGCGCCCTGACAGTCAGCGGTGGAGCGCGCGTCGCGGGTGAGCGCTCCACGGACGGCGGGCACGCCCGTATAGGCTGTAAGCCGACCGAACCCCCATGCGGCGTGCGCCGCGACGAGGTGCTATCCGTGACTGACGTCTCCCCTTCCCAGCCCGACCACGAGCCTGCCGAACAGGCCGCTGTCGAGGACACCGCCACCGTTGCCGCCGACGAGGCCGCGCCCGTCTCCGACGAGGCCGCAGCCGCGGAGGCTACGCCCGCTTCGGCGCGACCGGCGCCGGCTCCGACTCCCCGGGCGATGCCGGTCCCGCGCCCTCCCGCGCGTCGCGCCGCCGTCGCCCCCCTCCCGGCAGCCGCGCCCGACTCGTTCGGTCGCGTGGATGACGACGGCACCGTCTCGGTGCGCGAGGGCGATGACTGGCGTGTCGTGGGTCAGTACCCCGACGGCACGCCCGCGGAGGCCCTCGCCTATTTCGAGCGGAAGTACGTCGATCTCGCCGGTGAGGTCACTCTGCTCGAGGTTCGTCACCGCAACGGCGGGGCGTCCGCCTCCGATCTCCGTTCGACGCTGGCGACCGTGCGTGAGCGCGTCGTCGGTGCGGCCGCCGTGGGTGACCTCGCGGCCCTGGAGGCGCGACTGGGCGCGCTGGATGCCGCACTCAGCGAGGCGTCGGCCGAAGAGGCGCAGGCGCAGCGCGAGGCGGTCGATGCCGCCATCGCAGAGCGGACGGCGCTCGTCGAGAGGATCGAGGCCCTGGCGGCCCGCGACCCCAAGTCGATCCAGTGGAAGCAGACCACCGCGGATATCGGCGAGCTCTTCGCGCAGTGGCAGGCTCACCAGGCGACGGGTCCGCGCCTGCCCAAGAGCACGGGCCAGCAGCTGTGGAAGCGCTTCCGCGATGCGCGCGCCACGCTCGACAAGCACCGTCGCGAGTTCTACTCGGGCATGGACGAACAGCACCGCGCCGCTCGCGACGCCAAGGCTCGCCTCGTCGAGCGCGCCGAGGCGCTGGCCAGTAAGGGCGAGGACGGCATCGGCGCCTACCGCACGTTGCTGGACGAGTGGAAGAGCGCGGGGCGCGCCGGCAAGAAGGCAGACGACGCGTTGTGGGCACGCTTCAAGGCGGCCGGCGACGCGCTCTACGCCGCCCGCAGCGAGCGTGAGCAGGCGGATGCCGAGGAGTCGCGCGAGAAGATCGAGGCGAAGCGCGCGCTCCTCGCGGAGGCCGCCGCGGTGCCGCAGGAGAAGGACCTGGTGAAGGCGCGGACGCTGCTGACCGGTATCCAGCGTCGCTGGGACGAGATCGGCCGCATCTTCCCGCGCGAGGCCGAACGGGGTCTCGACGACGAGCTGCGCAAGATCGAGCACGGCGTCAAGGCTCGCGAGGATGCCGACTGGAAGAGCAACAACCCGGAGACCAAGGCGCGTCAGAACGACATGACGCAGCAGTTGCGCGACGCCATCGCCGCTCTCGAGGCCGATCTCGAGAAGGCCAAGGCGTCGAAGAATGCGGGAGCCATCGCGAAGGCCACCGAGGCGCTCGAGGCACGCAAGGGCTGGCTGAAGGCCCTCGGCGGCTGAGGACACGTCCTCCCCGGCCGGGCCCCGTCCGAATCTGTCCACAGATCGCCGTCTCCCCGTCCGCGCACCGCGCGCGACGGGGAGACTGCCCTCATGGGCTGGCCCTTCCTCTACTTCGCCGGAGATCGGCTGTCGACCGCTGAGCTGAGCGCGGCTCGACTGGACGGCGACCTCGTCGAGGTCGGCGAGGCCTACATGCCGACGGATGCCGTGGAGACACGGGAACTGCGCGCGGGATCCCTGCGTCCGCTGATGTCGGCAGCGCTCGCGCTGACGCGGCGATCGGCGGCCTGGGTGCACGGTGCGCTGGCGGAGCCGCCGGTGCGCCATGACGTCCAGCGGTTCTCAGCGCGGCGGATCCACTCCGTGGTCGACAACCGACTGGTCTATCGCGACGTTACGCTGCGCGGCGAGGACGTGATGGCGATCTCGGGTGTCGCCGTGACCACACCGGCCCGGACGCTCGCTGATCTCGTGCGGGATCAGTGCGGCGGCGTCGACACGGCGGCGGAGATCGCCGCTGTTCTCCGCTGGTCTCCGGGTCTTGCCTCGACGGCCGCGCAGGTCCTGGCCGACGGCCCACCGCTGCACCACAAGCGCGCGGCCATCGCCGTGCTGCGCACGTGCGCTCAGGAAGAGGTCACCCGGTAGACGTCGTACACGGCGTCGATACGGCGGACGGCGTTGAGCACCCGGTCCAGATGCACGATGTCGCCCATCTCGAACACGTAGCGGCTGAGCGCGAGGCGGTCATTGGTCGTCTGCACCGAGGCCGAGAGGATGTTCACGTGGTGCTCGCTCAGCACGCGGGTGATGTCGCTGAGCAGTCCCGAGCGATCCAGCGCCTCGACCTGGATGTGGACCAGGAACACACTCTTGGTCGTCGGCGCCCATGCCACGTCGATCATGCGATCGGGATCGTCCTGAAGGGATCGCACGTTCGTGCAGTCCGCCCGGTGCACGGACACTCCGCTGCCACGCGTGACGAAGCCGACGATGTCGTCGCCCGGTACCGGCGTGCAGCACTTGGCGAGCTTGACGAGGATGTCCGGCGCGCCGCGCACCAGGACACCCGAGTCGCCGCCGCGGGGTGCTTTCGAGCGGCCGATGTGCGGAATCTCGATCGGGCCGGTGGAGGTGTCCTCCTCCGAACTGACGAGCGCCGTGACCTTCTCGATCACCGACTGCGTCGACACGTGGCCCTCGCCGACGGCGGCGTACAGGGCGGTGACGTCCTCGTAGCGCAGTTGGTGGGCGACCTCGGTGAACGAGTCCTGGTTCATCAGGCGCTGCAGCGGCAGGTTCTGGCGGCGCATGGCCCGCGCGATGGCGTCCTTGCCCTGCTCCACCGCCTCTTCGCGGCGCTCCTTGGTGAACCATCCGCGGATCTTGTTGCGCGCCCGCGTGCTCTTGACGAAGCTCAGCCAGTCCTGGCTCGGGCCGGCATCCGGGTTCTTGGAGGTGAAGACCTCGACGACGTCGCCGGAGTGCAGTTCGGACTCCAGCGGAACGAGTCGGCCGTTGACCTTCGCGCCCATGGTGCGGTGACCGACCTCGGTGTGTACCGCATACGCGAAGTCCACGGGAGTGCCGCCGGCGGGAAGCCCGATGACCCGGCCCTTCGGCGTGAAGACGTACACCTCTTTCGCGCCGATCTCGAAGCGCAGCGAGTCGAGGAACTCCCCCGGATCGGCCGTCTCGGCCTGCCAGTCGGAGATGTGCGCGATCCAGGCCATATCGGTGTCGACGGCCTTCGTATCGGACTTTCCGCCCGCCATCCGCTCCTTGTACTTCCAGTGCGCGGCGACACCGTACTCCGCCTGCTGGTGCATCTCGTTGGTGCGGATCTGGATCTCGACGGTGCGACCGCCGGGGCCGATCACCGTCGTGTGCAGCGACTGGTAGAGGTTGAACTTGGGTGTGGCGATGTAGTCCTTGAAGCGACCCGGAATCGGGGTCCAGCGCGCATGGATCGAGCCCAGCACGGCGTAGCAGTCGCGCACGGTCCCGACCAGCACCCGGATGCCGATGAGGTCGTAGATGTCGTCGAACTCGCGGCCGCGCACGACCATCTTCTGGTACACGGAGTAGAGCTGCTTCGGGCGCCCCATGACGCGGCCGCGGATGCGGAGGTCGCGGAGGTCCGCCTCGACGGCGTCGATCACGTTGTGGACGTACTCTTCACGCTGTGGCGTGCGCTGCTTCACGAGGCTGTCGATCTCGGCGTACAGCTTCGGGTGCAGCACCGCGAAAGACAGGTCCTCCAGCTCGTTCTTGACGGCCTGGATGCCGAGTCGGTGGGCCAGCGGCGCGTAGATCTCGAGCGTCTCGGTCGCCTTCTTCGCGGCCTTCTCCGGAGGCACGAACCCCCAGGTTCGCGCGTTGTGCAGGCGATCGGCCAGCTTGATGATCAGCACCCGGATGTCCTTGGACATCGCAACGATCATCTTGCGGACGGTCTCCGCCTGCGCGGCATCCCCGTACTTGACTTTGTCGAGCTTGGTCACGCCGTCGACGAGCATGGCGACCTCGTCGCCGAACTCCGCCGTCAGCTCGTCGAGACGGTAGTCGGTGTCTTCGACGGTGTCATGCAGGAGGGCGGCGGCGATCGCGCGCGGGCCGAGACCGAGATCGGCGAGGATCTGTGCGACAGCGAGCGGGTGCGTGATGTAGGGCTCGCCGCTCTGCCGCTTCTGGCTGGCGTGCGCCCGCGCCGCCACCTGATAGGCGCGCTCGATGATCGCGACGTCGCCCTTGGGGTGGTGCGTGCGCACCGTGCGGATCAGCTGCTCGACGCCGTTGCGCGAGGGCGCGCGGGAGAAGATCCTCGGGACGAGGCGACGCAGAGAGCTGGGCGGGGGCGCGACGTTTCCGGCACTGGCAGACGTGGGAACCGTCTCGGCCATCCGCTCACCTCCGCCTTGACTGATCCGTTTATCCTACGCCCGGGCGGACCGTGTCCTGCTCACGCGTCGACGCGGGCGCGCTCGCGAGCAGCGAGAACGCGCGCGTCGCGCGACCTGAGGTCCGACTCGTTCTCGCGCAACAGCGAATACAGCGGGGCAGCGACGAACAGCGTCGAGTATGCGGCGACGATCGTTCCGACGAAGATCGACAAGGAGATGTCGGTCAGCGTCTGCGCGCCGAGCCACAGCGCTCCGATGAACAGGATCGCACCCGTCGGCAGTGCGGCGACCACCGTCGTGTTGATCGATCGGATCAGCGTCTGGTTGACGGCGAGGTTGACGGACTCGCCGAAGGTGCGTCCTGACTTCTCACCGTCATCGCGTGTGTTCTCACGGATCTTGTCGAAGACGACCGTCGTGTCGTACAGCGAGTACGACAGGATCGTGAGGAAGCCGATGACGGCCGCCGGCGAGATTTCGAACCCGAAGAGGGCGTAGACACCCACGGTGATGACGAGCACATCGACCAGGCCGATGATCGCGGCGACCGACATCTTCCAGGTGCGGAAGTAGATCGCGAGGATCACGAAGGTGAGGGCGAGGAAGATCGCGAGACCCCACAGCGACTGACGCGTGACGTCCTGACCCCAGCTCGGGCCGATGAAGGACGAGCTGACGTCGGACTCCTGCACCCCGAACTTCTGTGCCAGGGCCGTGGTGACGGCCTGCGTGTCGGTGTTGGTCATCTGGTCGGTCTGGATGCGCAGCGCGTCCGATCCGATGGTCGTGACCTTCGTCGTCGCTCCGGGAACCACAGACTGCACCGCTGCGGTCGCGGCGGTCTGATCGGGGTTCGCGACCTGGTTGACGGTGAACTGCGATCCGCCGGTGAACTCGATCGAGAACTGGATGGGACGAATCAGCGGTACGAGCGCTGCGGCGATGACGAGGGCTGCGGCGATGATGAACCACAGGCGGCGACGTCCGACGAAGGGGAAAGAGGTCTTGCCGGTGTAGAGGTCGTTGCCGAACTCGTTCATGGAGCGCATCAGTCGTCTCCCTCCGTCGTCGAAGTCGGTTTGCCGGCGTTCTTCGCCGCGAGCTCGGCCTGCTTGCGCTCGGCGATGGTCTGACGGCGTTCCGCCTCACCGCGCGAGCGGCCCGCGCGTCGCGCAGCCGAGCCCTTCGCGCCGTCCAGCACCGGAGCCCGGAACTGCGCGCGCCCGCGATAGACGGCGCCGAGGGCATCGGGATCGAGCCCCGACAGCGGGTGGCCCCCGCCGAAGAAGCGCGTTCGAGCCAGCAGCTGCAGGACCGGGTGGGTGAACAGGATGAAGATCAGGATGTCGATCAACGTCGTCAGGCCCAGCGTGAACGCGAAGCCCTTGACGGTGGCGTCGGCGAGGATGTACAGCACCACGGCGGCGAGGATGTTGATCGACTTCGAGATGTAGATGGTGCGCTTCGCGCGACCCCAGCCGTCCTCGACCGCGCCGGTGATCGACTTGCCGTCACGCAGCTCGTCGCGGATGCGTTCGAAGTACACGATGAACGAATCCGCGGTGAACCCGATCGTGACGATCAGACCCGCGACGCCGGCCAGCGACAGGCGGAATCCCATGCGCCAGGCCAGGATGCAGAGGGTGATGTAGGTGAGCACCCCCATCACGCCGAGGGAGGCGATGATGACGAAGCCGAGCGCGCGATACACGACGAGCGAGTACAGGGCAACGAGCGCGAGACCGATGAGGCCCGCGATGAGGCCGATCTGCAGCTGCTGCGAGCCCAGAGTGGCCGAGATGGCATTGTCGCTCACGATGCCGAAGCTGAGCGGCAGCGCGCCGTACTTCAGCTGGTCGGCGAGCGTCTTGGCGCTCTCCTGGTTGAAGGAGCCGCTGATCTGCGGCTTGCCGTCGAGGATCACGCCGTTCATGGACGGTGCGGAGATGACCGCTCCGTCCAGAACGAAGGCGAACTGGTTCTGCGGGCTCTTGCCCGCCTGGGTGAACGCGTACAGGCGCTGGCTGACCTCACCGAAGGTCTTGGTGCCCTGATCGTCGAAGACGATGTTGACGACCCACTGTCCGTTCTGGGTGTTCATGCCGCTCGTGGCGTCGCTGATGGACGAGCCGTCGAGTTCGACGGGACCGAGAAGATACTTCGCCGTGCCGGTCGGGTCGCACGCGATCAGCGGCTGGTCTGCCGGGCTGTTTGCCGGGTCATTGTCCTTGTTCGCGCAGTCGTAGGCGAGGAACTTCGCCTGGAGTGCGGGGGTGATCCAGCTGAGGTCGCTGCCGTTGGTGGGCGATGCCGTGGGTGTGGAGGGCAGCGACGGGTCGGGCGTCGGGTACGGCGTGGAGTTGCCGTCCTGTCCGACGAACGACGTGCTCGCGGCGGTCGTGGCCAGCACTGCCCGCAGCTGCATCTGTGCGGAGGACTCGATGCGCTTGCGCGTCTCCTCGTCGGCCTGTCCCGGGATCTGCACGACGATCTGGTTGCCGGCCTGGGTGGTGATGTCGGCCTCGCCCACGCCGGACGCGTCGACGCGCTGGCGGATGATGGCTGCGGCCTGGTTCATCTGGTCGGTCGTCGGCGCGGCACCGTTGGGAGTCTTCGCCTCGAGGATGATCTGCGTGCCGCCCTGCAGATCGAGCGCGAGCTCAGGCGCCCACGAGCTCTTGCCGAAGACGTAGACGCCGAGGGCGTTCACTCCGAACAGCAGTGCCGTGATGACGAGAAGTCCGGTCAGTGCGCGCCAGGCACGGCGCACCGGGGTGGGTGTGGCCACGGAGGGTCAGCTTTCTTCGGGAACGTGCGGCGAGATCAGGCGTGCGGCTTCGCGTCGCCGGAATCGGCCGGCTTGTCGGCGACCTTCTCGGCGGCTTCTGCGGCACGGTCGTCGCTCACCGACGAGATGACGCCGTTGGCGACATCGCCCTCGTACTCGGCCTGGTCGGCCTCGGCTTCGATGAACTCGTCCTCGGTGACGTCCTCGTCGTCCACGACGCGCAGGATCGCCTGGCTGTGGACCTCGACCGCGACGCCGGGCGCGAGCTCGACGGTTGCCGCCTTGGACAGGTCCTCGCCGTCGTACGAGACGAGCACGCCGTACAGGCCCCCCTGCAGCAGCACCTTGACGCCGGGGAGCATCGCCCGTGCCTTGGCCTCCTGCTCCGCCTTCATCTTGGCGGCGCGCTTGCGAGAGCTCCAGAACATGAAGCCGAGCAGCGCCACCATCGCGACGAGCAGAATCCAATCCATGCGGATACACCTTTCGGGAGCGCGCCGGATCGACGCTGAAGAGGGCGGCAGGAAGCCTTCAGTGATTATAGGTCATCGAATCTCAGCGCCCCGTCCGGACGAGGCACGCGCAGATGCGCGTAGGCCTCCGGCGTGGCAACCCGTCCCCGCGGCGTGCGCCCGAGGAATCCGATCCGCACCAGGTACGGCTCGACGACCGATTCGATCGTCTCCGCCTCCTCGCCGACGGTCACCGCGAGCGTGCTGAGGCCGACCGGTCCCCCGCGGAACCGACGGACCACGGCATCCAGCACCGCACGGTCGAGGCGATCGAGACCGATCGCGTCGACGTCATAGAGCTCCAAGGCGGCCGCGACGTGCGCATCGGTCGCCGACGACGCGCTCTTTCCGTGCACGATGACGTAGTCGCGTACTCGCCGCAGGAGACGGTTGGCGATGCGGGGTGTGCCGCGAGAACGTCGGGCGATCTCGGCGCGGGCGGTGCGGGGCAGATCGACGCCGAGGACCGCTGCCGAACGGGAGATGACCTGTTCGAGCTCGCCGGGTTCGTAATACTCCAGGTGCGCGGTGAACCCGAACCTGTCGCGGAGCGGGTTGGGCAGCAGGCCAGACCGGGTGGTCGCACCGACCAGGGTGAACGGCGCCAGGTCGAGCGGGATGCTGGTCGCCCCCGCTCCCTTGCCGACCATGATGTCGATGCGGAAGTCCTCCATCGCCAGATAGAGCATCTCTTCGGCGGAGCGCGCCATCCGGTGGATCTCGTCGATGAAGAGCACCTCGCCGGGCACCAGGCTCGACAGTAGTGCGGCGAGATCGCCGGCGTGCTGGATGGCCGGCCCGCTGGACAGACGCAGAGGCCGCTGGCTCTCGTGCGCCACGATCATGGCGAGCGTGGTCTTTCCGAGCCCCGGCGGACCGGACAGCAGGATGTGGTCCGGCGGTCGCTGTTGGATGCGCGCCGCATCGAGCAGCAGCTGGAGTTGTCCGCGCACCTTCTGCTGGCCGACGAAGTCGGTGAGGGATGCCGGTCGCAGCGCGCCCTCGACGGCGAGCTCGGTCTCGTCTTCCGCCACGGCGGGATTCTGGGAATCAGACACCGGCGCGCTCCGGACGGGCGGGACCCAGCTGGGCCAGAGCGAGCTTGAGCAGCACCGGCACCGACCGCCTGTCGGCATCGGTCGCGGCATCCAGCACCAGCGTCACCGCCTCGACGCTCGTGCGCTCGTTCCACCCGAGGGCCGTGAGCGCCGCGACGACCTGGCCGGCGATCTCGCCGGCGGCGGAGCCGGCAGCCTGCCGGCTTGTTGCGGAGGTCACGTGAAGTTTGCCGGCGAGCTGCACCACGATGAGCTTGGCCGTCTTGGGACCGATCCCGGAAACGCGCCGGAACGGGGCGTCATCCTCGTCGGCGACGGCGTGCGCGATCTGATCGACGCTGAGCGACGACAGCACGCCGAGGGCGGATTTGGGACCGACTCCCGACACGCTGAGCAGGTGATGGAACACGGTGAGCTCGTCGCGATCGGCGAAGCCGAACAGCGACAGGGCATCCTCCCGCACGATGAGCGCGGTGTGCAGTGTCGTCTCGTCGCCGACGTGGAGCGAGCGGGCCACGGAGGCGGGCACTGCCACGCTGAAGCCCACGCCGCCGACCTCGACGATCGCCGACTCGGCGTCCAGATGCAGCACATGGCCGCGCAGCGAGGAGATCATGGCACCAGCCTAGACAATCGTTCGCAGTTTTGTTCGATCGACACGCGTGCGGGGTGCGCAGTTGTCAGCGTCGCGTCGCTCTCTTCTCGGCATCCGCCCACGCCCGTTGCGCCGGCGTGAGCGCCCCGGTGGCGGCGCTGCCCGACGGGGCACCTCTCCGCCACCCGTGGCACAGGGCGATGGCGAGGGCGTCCGCGGCGTCGGCAGGCTGCGGCAGGGCGTTCAGGCGCAAAACCCGGGCGACCATCGTCTGCACCTGGAGCTTGTCGGCGGAGCCGTAGCCGGTGATCGCCGCCTTGACCTCGGAGGGAGTGTGCGTGGCGGCGGGAAGACCGTGTTCGGCGGCGAGGAGCAGTGCGATGCCGCTGGCCTGCGCGGTGCCCATCACCGTGCTGCGGTTCTGCTGGGCGAACACCCGCTCGACGGCGACCACGTCCGGGCGGTGTGTCGCGAACACTTCACGCAGGCCCCGGGCGATGAGGGCGAGGCGTTCCGCGACGGGAAGATCGGCGCCGGAGCGGACCACGCCCACGTGGACGAGTGTCGCTGACCGGTCGGCGCGCACGTCGACGACACCGACACCGCACCGGGTCAGGCCGGGGTCGATGCCGAGGATGCGCACAGCGGATGCCACTCCCCCACGCTAAGCGCTCGACGCGGATGGGGGCGTTTCGACTCGCGGCTGCGCCCCTCGCTCAACGACCGGTGCCCCCGGTCGTTGAGCGAGCGGAGCGAGTCGAAACGCGTGCGCCCCCGGTCGTTGCGCGAGCGGAGCGAGTCGAAACGCGGCTTACTCGTCGTTCTCGAGCTCGGCCTGAACCTCGGCGGTGAGGTCGAAGTTGCTGAAGACGTTCTGCACGTCGTCGCTGTCTTCGAGCGCGTCGATCAGGCGGAAGATCTTGCGTGCCGTCTCGGCGTCGATCTCGACCTTGAGGTTCGGCACGAACTCGACGTCGGCGGATTCGTACTCGATGCCCGCATCGGTCAGTGCCGAGCGGACCGCAACGAGATCGGATGCCTCGGTGGTGACCTCGAAGCCCTGCGCGTGCGGCTCGATCTCCTCGGCGCCGGCCTCGAGGGCGGCCAGCATGACGTCCTCTTCGCTGGTGTTCTCTTCGGACACGACGATGACGCCCTTGCGGGAGAAGTTGTAGGCGACCGAGCCGGGGTCGGCGAGCGTTCCGCCGTTGCGGCTGAGGGCGGTGCGCACCTCGGCGGCGGCGCGGTTCTTGTTATCGGTCAGACACTCGATCATGAGGGCCACGCCGTTCGGTCCGTAGCCCTCGTACATGATCGACGAGTACTCGACCGACTCGCCGCCGATGCCGGCGCCGCGCTTGATGGCGCGGTCGATGTTGTCCTTGGGCACCGAGGTCTTCTTGGCCTTGAGGACCGCGTCGAACAGGGTCGGGTTCCCCTGCAGGTCCGGGCCGCCGAGCTTCGCGGCGACTTCGATGTTCTTGATGAGCTTCGCCCACGACTTCGCGCGGCGGGAGTCGATGACCGCCTTCTTGTGCTTGGTCGTGGCCCATTTGGAGTGTCCGGACATGGTCTCCAGTTTACTCAGGCGACACCGTTGCTTTTCAGCCGAGGATCTTGACGAGTGTGCGCAGATTGCGCGTGGTCGTCGTCGGCTTGTACGCCGCGCGCCCGAGGAGCTTTCCGAACGGGGTGTCGATCGTCCGGCCGACCTCGGGGCTCCAGTACACCACCCCGATTCCGGGGTGCGTGGGGTCCTCCGCCGGGTCGAGGGATGCCGCGGCATCCACCAGCGCATCGCGCACGGCCACGTCGGTGCAGAAGACGACGTACGGTTGCCGGCTCGGCTCTGCCGCATCGAAGGGGTAGGCGGTGACGGCCGCGGCGAGCTCGTCGAGCGTCACGAGGACGATCCACGCGTCGTAGTCGAAGCGGTCACGCAGGGCCGCCTCGATGCGAGTCTTCAGCTCAGCGCGCCGGGCGACGTCGACATCGACCGTGAAACGGGCGTTGCCGCTGGCGAGCACCGTCTTCACCTCTTCGAATCCGAGCCCGCGCAGCAACGCCGCCAGCTCCGCGCTGCGGATCGTGATGCCGTTGACGTTCACGCCGCGAAGCAACGCCACCCAGGTCGTCATGCAGCCACGTTAGCCCGCCGCGCCGACACCGCGCGCGAGTCGAGGATCAGTGCGGCGGGCGCAGATCGCTGCGTGCGGTCGTTCCGCGGCAGCCGAGCTCGCCTGGCTGCAGGTACACGCGCGGCGCATACACCCGCTCGGTGCCGTCCACGCGGCGCACGAGCACGCACCTGCGCTCGGTGCCCATCGAGGCGCCGATCGCGCCGTCGGCGGTCCGCACGACCTCGAGGGGGGCGAGCTGCTCGTAGGGGCCGGTGGGCGCAGTGAGTCGGGCCAGGATCGCGCTCTCCAGCTCGCTCGTCGAGACCGTCGCGGAGGCGTCGGCGACCACGGCGAGGATCGCGTCGGCTGCCCCCTCGGGACCACGAAGACCGGAGAGGTGTCGGGCGGCGGCGTCACCGACCTCGCCCCGTCCGGGCAGTCGATCGCTCGGACCGTGCGGGGATCGCTCCACGGCCGATCGTTCGCGACCGGGCCGTATCTCGTGAAGTCGACGGCGTAGCACGACGTGCTCGACACGGTCTCGGCGGACCACATGCCGGTGCGGCGCGCGGTCATCTCAACGCGGAAGGACAGCGTGCCCAGCGGGTCGATCGGGTTCTGCGCGGTCTGCGGGGTGATGCCGATGAGCGTGATCGCGCTCCGGTCACCCGTGGCTTGCGCAGCCAGCCGCGCCCATCCGTCGATGTCGGGCGCCTGCCGATGCGAGATCTCGCCGATGAGGTCCGCGACCGCGTCGCGTGCGGCCGCGTCCGCCGCGTTCTCGTGGGCCGCGAACCGCGTGAGGACGATGACCGCGATCGCACCGGCCGCGGCGCTGCCGATCATCCGCGATGCACGTCGTGTCATGGCGCGATCCTCCGCATCCGCAGATGCGGGTCGCGGCATCCGCTCAGCTCGCGCGTGCGGCGACGAGATCGAGGAACAGCTCGTGGAACCGCGTCTCCCCCGACACCTCGGGGTGGAACGCGGTGCCGAACAGCGCTCCCTGCCGGACGGCGACGATCGCTCCGTCCAGAAGGGAGGCCAGCACTTCGACGGCCGGTCCGGTCTCCACCACCCGCGGCGCGCGGATGAAGGTGGCGGACACCGGCTCATCGAAACCCGCGACCGTGAGCTCCGTCTCGAAGGAGTCGATCTGCGAGCCGAAGGCGTTGCGCTGCACGGTGATGTCGATCCCTCCGAAGGTTTCCTGTCCGCGGATGCCGTCGGCGATGCGGTCCGCCAGGAGGATGAGCCCGGCGCACGTGCCGTACGCCGGCATCCCGCCTGCGAGGGCCTCACGGATCGGCTGCTGCATACCGAACGTCCGCGCCAGCTTGTCGATCACGCTGGACTCGCCGCCCGGGATCACGAGCCCCGAGACGGTTGCGAGCTCCTCGGGGCGGCGCACCGCGACGACCTCCGCGCCCAGCGTCTCCAGGGCCCGGACGTGTTCGCGGACATCCCCCTGGAGGGCGAGGACGCCGACCCGAGGCATCCCCGTCGTCACCATCCGCGCTCGGCGAGCCGGTGCGGGGCCGGCAGGTCGGCGACGTTGATGCCGACCATGGCCTCGCCGAGGCCGCGCGAGACATCCGCGATGACCTTCGGGTCGTCGAAGAACGTGGTCGCCTTCACGATCGCGGCGGCACGGGCGGCCGGGTCGCCGCTCTTGAAGATCCCTGAGCCGACGAAGACGCCGTCGGCGC
>NZ_MKRU01000032.1:0-14403 GCF_001897985.1 Microbacterium sp. 69-7
CCTGGACCAATGGGAAGGTCGAACGCCTGAACCGGACTTTCGCGACCGAGTGGGCCTACGCGAGACCCTGGACCTCGAACGAGGACCGGGCCTCCGGCTTGACGACCTGGCTCGACCACTACAACCTAGACAGGAGCCACCTCGGCATCGGAGGCATCTCACCCATCGACCGCATCAACAACGGTCGAGGTCAGTACATCTAGTCGTCGGACTCGGCATCCGCCGACGGAAGCGGACGCCACAGCACCACCTCGGTCGCCCGACGCGCGCGCGTGCCGTGGCGGAGGGTCACGACCGATCCCGTCGCCCCCGCCGCGAAGACGCGGGAGCGACGAGCCAGCTCTTCCTGCAGACGCTGCTCGAGTTCGGCGACGCGACGGCGCAGTCCGCGCGCCTCGTTCTCGAGCTCGATCAGGCGCGAGATCGCCGGCAGACTCATGCCCTCGGCCGAGAGGGAGCCCACCTCGCGCAACTGCTTCACGTGCCGCAGCGAATACCGCCGCGACCCGCCCTGCGTGCGCCCGGGAACGACGAGGCCCAGCCGATCGTACTGACGGAGGGTCTGCGGGTGCATGCCGGCAAGCTCCGCCGCGACGGCGATCGCGAAGATCGGCGCTTCCTCATCGGGGTGCTCGTCGACCATGCTCACTCTCGGGCCTTGGCCATGAGGTCGGCGCGCGGGTTCTCCTTCGGCTCCAGCTCGTGGAAGCGCTGCAGTGCTTCCTTCGCCTGCTCGTCGAGGTGCGACGGCACGGCGACCTGGACCTCGGCGAGAAGATCACCGGTGCCCTTCGCGGTGTGCACGCCGCGGCCCTTCACGCGCAGCACGCGCCCGGAGGGCGTTCCCGGGGCGACCCGCAGCTTGACGGGGTCGCCACCCAGGGTCGGCACCTCGATGGTGGCGCCCAGCGCGGCTTCCGTGAAGGTCACCGGAACGGTGACGCGCAGGTTCAGCCCGTCGCGGGTGAACACGGGGTGCGGTCGCACCGTGACGCTCACGACGATGTCCCCGGGCTCGCCGCCATCGGGCGACGGGCGGCCGCGGCCGCGCAGCCGGATCTTCTGGCCGTCGGCGACACCGGCGGGGATCTTCACCTTGAACGGCTTGCCGTCCTCGCCGGCGAGAGTGATGGTCTCACCCTTGACGGCGGTCTGGAAGTCGAGCGTCGTCCGCGCGGTCACGTCCGCGCCGCGCTGCGGTCCGCCGTACCCTCGGAAGCCGCCGGTCGGCTGCCCGAAGCGCCCGGAGCCGAAGCCGCCGCCCTGTGTGAACCCGCCTTGGCCGAACATCGAGAACAGGTCGTCGAAGTCGGCCGACTGGGCCGACCCCCGGGACTGGCCGAAACGGCTGAAGACGTCCTCGAAGCCGCCGCTGCCGGTGCCGGGGGCCTGGAAGCGGGCGCCGCCGGCACCCATCGCGCGGATCTGGTCGTACTCCTCGCGCTGGCTCTTGTCCGAGAGCACGGAATACGCCTCGCTCATCTCCTTGAACTTCGCCTCCTTCGCAGGATCGCCCTGCGTGGAGTCGGGGTGATACGTGCGGGCGAGCTTGCGGTACGCCTTCTTCAGGTCGGCCTCGGACACGTCCTTGGAGACGCCCAAGACCTTGTAGAAGTCCTTGTCGAACCAATCCTGACTGGCCATGGACACCTCCTCCCGTCAGTCGGCGGAACCGGCGACGACGACCTTGGCCGGTCGCAGTTCGATCGTGCCCAAGCGGTAGCCGACCTCGACGACGTCGAGGATCGTGCCGTCTTCCACTCCCCCGGGGTTCGGGGCGTGGAAGATCGCCTCGTGCTGCTGCGGGTCGAACATCTCCCCCGCGACGCCGTAGGTCTCGACACCGAGGCGGGCGACCACGCCGCGGAGCTTCTCCGCGATGGCGGCCAGCGGCGAGCCGTCCACGAGGTCACCGTGCTTGTCGGCACGGTCGAGGTCGTCGAGCACCGGCAGCAGCCCCTTGGCGACCGATCCCTTGGCGCGGGCGATCTCCACCTCGCGCTGGTCCTCGGTGCGACGGCGGTAGTTGGCGTACTCGGCCTGCACCCGCTTGAGGTCCAACAGCAGGTCGCGGTCCTCGGGCGAAGCCTCCGCGACGGCGGCCTCGTCGGTCTGCGGCGCGTCCAGGATGTCGTCGACGGTCAGGTCGTCGCCCTCGCGCGCGTCCCCCTGCGAGTCGGGGCCGGAGGCGTGCGCCTCCGACCCCTCGTCACCGGGGACTTCGTCGATGGGCTCTTCGAAGTCCTTGTTCGTCATGGCTCGATTCTCTTACTTCTTCTCGTCCTCGTCGTCGACGACCTCGGCGTCGATGACGTCCTCTTCGGGGTTCGGGACACTGCCGTTGCCGGGGTCGGCGACGGTGGGGTCGGCCGGCTCGCCGGCGGCCTGGGCCGAGGCGTAGATGGCCTCACCCAGCTGCTGCTGCGAGGCGTTGAGCTTGTCGAACGCCGTCTTCACGGCATCCTCGTCGTCTCCCGCGAGCGCCGTCTTCAGCGCGTCGACATCGGCCTGCACCGAGGTCTTCACCTGGTCGGGGAGCTTGTCCTCGTTGTCCTTGATGAGCTTCTCGATCGAGTACGAAAGGGTCTCCGCCTGGTTGCGGACCTCGGCGGCCTCGCGGCGCTTCTTGTCCTCCGCGGCGTGCTCCTCGGCTTCGCGCACCATGCGCTCGATGTCCTCCTTCGGCAGCGACGAGCCGCCGGTGATCGTCATCGACTGCTCCTTGCCCGTGCCCTTGTCCTTCGCGGACACGTGCACGATGCCGTTGGCGTCGATGTCGAAGGTGACCTCGATCTGCGGGATGCCGCGGGGCGCGGGCGCGATGCCGGTCAGCTCGAAGGTGCCGAGCGGCTTGTTGTCACGCGTGAACTCGCGCTCGCCCTGGAAGACCTGGATGGCGACCGACGGCTGGTTGTCGTCGGCGGTCGTGAAGGTCTCGCTCCGCTTGGTCGGGATGGCCGTGTTGCGCTCGATGAGCTTGGTCATGATGCCACCCTTGGTCTCGATGCCGAGGCTCAGGGGGGTGACGTCGATGAGCAGCACATCCTTGCGCTCACCCTTGAGGACACCGGCCTGCAGGGCGGCGCCGACGGCGACGACCTCGTCCGGGTTCACGCCCTTGTTGGGCTCCTTGCCACCGGTGAGCTGCTTGACCAGCTCGGTGACCTGCGGCATACGGGTCGATCCACCGACGAGCACGACGTGGTCGATGTCGCCGACCTTGATGCCCGCTTCGGCGATGACGTCGTTGAACGGCTTCTTCGTGCGGTCGAGGAGATCCTTGGTGAGGTCCTCGAACTTGGCACGCGTCAGCGTCTCCGACAGCGACACGGGGCCCGAGTCGGTCAGCGAGAGGTAGGGCAGGTTGATGGAGGTGCTGGTCGAGCTCGACAGCTCCTTCTTGGCCTGCTCGGCCGCCTCCTTCAGACGCTGGAGGGCGATCTTGTCGCCCGAGACGTCGACGCCGGTGGTGTCCTTGAACTGCTTGATGAGGTAGTCGACGATGCGCTGGTCCCAGTCGTCGCCTCCGAGGCGGTTGTCGCCCGCGGTGGCACGCACCTGAATGGTCGAGAAGTCGTCGTCCTTGCCCACCTCGAGCAGGGACACGTCGAACGTTCCACCACCGAGGTCGAACACCAGGATGAGCTCGTCCTCCTTGCCCTTGTCGAGGCCGTAGGCGAGGGCCGCGGCGGTCGGCTCGTTGATGATGCGCAGGACGTTGAGGCCCGCGATCTCACCGGCATCCTTGGTGGCCTGACGCTCGGCGTCGTTGAAGTAGGCCGGGACCGTGATGACCGCGTCGGTCACGCTGTCGCCCAGGTAGGTCTCGGCATCGCGCTTGAGCTTCTGGAGGATGCGGGCGGAGATCTCCTGCGGCGTGTACTGCTTGCCGTCGATCGGCTGCGTCTTCCAGTCGGTGCCCATGTGGCGCTTGACGGAGGACAGGGTGCGGTCGACGTTGGTGACAGCCTGGCGCTTCGCGGTCTCGCCGACGAGCACCTCGCCGTCCTTGGTGAACGCGACCACCGACGGGGTGGTGCGGAAGCCCTCGGCGTTGGTGATGACCTTCGGCTCGCCACCCTCGAGGACGGCGACGACGGAGTTCGTCGTCCCGAGGTCGATACCCACTGCACGTGCCATGTGTGTTCCCTTTCGTGAAACGGCTCTGAGAAGTCTGCGGGGTTGAGTATTAACGGCTCAACTTCGATGTGTTCCACGATAGCCGCGGCATCCGCGACTGTCAAACGCAAGTTGATATGAATCGGCTCAACTTTTCGACCGGATGCCGGGAGTAACGTGACCTGCACGCGCAACGACGCGCCACCCGGTGTTCACCGAAGGGACATACCGTGACGAACATGTCACTGCCCGACCTGCCCGCACCCACGACGATGACTCCCCCGACGGCGACCTCTCGTCGCGCTGTCATCGCGTGGGGGCTGTGGGACTGGGGCTCGGCTTCGATCAACGCGGTCGCGACCTCTTTCGTGTTCACCGTGTATCTCACCGGCAGCGCCTTCGGTGACGCGGCGACCACGTCGCAAGCCCTGTCGCTGGCCCTCACCCTCGCCGGCCTGGTCGTGCTCATCACGGCGCCGATCACCGGACAACGCTCGGACGCCTCGGCCCATCGCAAGCGCTGGCTGGGCATCAACACCGGCGTGGTCGTGCTCATGCTGGCCCTGATGATCTTCGTCCGCGAAGACACCGCCTACCTGTGGTTCGGGCTCACGCTGCTCGCGGTCGGCACCGTCTTCTACGAACTGGCGAGCGTGAACTACAACGCGATGCTCTCCCAGATCTCCACACCGCGCACGGTGGGCAAGGTCTCCGGCTTCGGCTGGGGGATGGGGTACCTCGGCGGCATCGTGCTTCTGCTGGTGCTCTACTTCGGGCTCATCAAGCCCGAGGTAGGACTGTTCGGCGTCACGGGGGCGGACGGCATGGCTGTGCGCGTGTCGATGCTCCTCGCCGCGATCTGGTTCGCCGTGTCGGCCCTGCCCCTGCTGTTCGCGGTGCCGGAGAACACGCCGTCGACGCCCGGCGCGGCGCGCATCGGCTTCTTCGCCTCATACCGCGTGCTCTTCGGGACGGTCGCCTCGCTGTGGCGCGAGAGCCGTACGACCGTGTGGTTCCTGCTCGCCAGCGCGATCTTCCGCGACGGTCTCACGGGAGTGTTCACCTTCGTCGGAGTGCTGGCGACCGGTACGTTCGGGCTCACCGCCGCGGACGTCCTCATCTTCGCCATCGCCGCCAACGTCGTGGCGGGCATCGTGACCATGGCATCGGGCTTCTTCGACGACCGGTTCGGACCGAAGCCGGTCATGATCGTCTCGCTCGTCGCGCTCGTGGTCGGCGGCATCCTGATCTTCGTCCTCCACGACGGAGGGCCCGCCGTGTTCTGGGGCCTCGGCCTCGCGATGGCGATGTTCGTCGGCCCGGCCCAGTCCGCGTCGCGTACGTTCCTGGCCCGCAGCATCCCCACCGGTCGCGAGGGAGAGGTCTTCGGCCTCTATGCGACGACCGGCCGCGCCGCCGTCTTCTTGGCCCCGATGATGTTCGGCGTCTTCGTCACGCTCGGAGGCCATCAGTACTGGGGCGTGCTCGGGCTCGTCGCCGTGCTGCTCGTCGGGCTGGCGCTGCTGATCCCCGTGCGTCCGCCCGCCCGCTGATCACCACTCCGGCGCAGCCCGCCGCGCCCCTCACGGGCCCCGATGGCCGCGCGCGGCTCAGTCGCCCGCCGACCTGCCGACCGACGCGCCTGCCCGCCCGAACTGCAAGGCGAGCAGCGCGACACCCCGCGGTGCGACTGACCCAGGCGGCGCGTCGCCGGTGATCCCTTGCAGTTGCGTCAGCGACTCGGGCGCCGGCCGGATGCCGAGCCGCGCTCAGTCGCGGCGCGGGCGCCGATCGCCGCGGTCGTCACGGTCGCGGTCCGGACGCTTGGCGGAGCGCTGGAAGCGGTCGGGCTTGATCTCGATCAGGCGACCGCTGATGCGGGTGCCCTCCAGCCGCTGGAGCGTCTCGCGGGGAAGGTCGGCGGGCAGTTCGACCAGCGAGAAGTCGGGACGGATCTGGATCGCGCCGAAGTCCTCGCGGCGAAGACCGCCTTCATTGGCGAGTGCTCCCACGATCTGACGCGGCTCGACCTTGTGCCGACGACCGACCTCGATGCGGTAGGTCGCGGTCGGGCCTCCCGAGCGACGGCGATCGTCGCGGCGGGGCCGGTCGTCGCGGTCGCGGTCGCTGCGGTCGCGTCCGCGATCGTCACGGTCGAACCGTTCACGCCGCGCCGGCGCGGGCTGGTCCTCGTCGAGCAGCAGCGGGGTCTCCCCCTGCGCGACGACGGCGAGCGCCGCGGCGACATCCGCCTCGGGCACGTCGTGGTGGGTGACGTAGTGGTTGATGATGTCGCGAAAGCGGTCGATGCGCTCGGTCTCGGCGAGCGCCGCCGTGATCGCGTCGTCGAAGCGGGTGAGGCGCGTCGCGTTGACGTCTTCGGCGGTCGGCAGGGACATCTCGGTGAGCGGCTGGCGCGTCGCCTTCTCGATCGAAGCGAGCATGCGCCGCTCACGCGGGGTGACGAAGCTGATCGCGTCGCCCGACCGCCCGGCGCGACCCGTGCGGCCGATGCGGTGGACGTACGACTCGGTGTCGATCGGCAGGTCGAAGTTGACGACGTGGCTGATGCGCTCGACGTCGAGCCCGCGCGCGGCGACGTCGGTGGCGACGAGGATGTCGAGCTTGCCGTCCTTGAGCTGGTTGACGGTGCGTTCGCGCTGCACCTGCGCGACGTCGCCGTTGATGGCGGCCGCCGCATAGCCGCGGGCGCGCAGCTTCTCGGCGAGGGTCTCGGTCTCGTTCTTGGTGCGCGTGAACACGATCATGCCCTCGAAGTTCTCGACTTCGAGGATGCGGGTGAGTGCATCGACCTTCTGCGGGTACGACACGATCAGGTAGCGCTGCGTGATGTTGGTCGCCGTCGAGGTCTTCGCCTTGACGTTGATCTCCTCGGCATCCTTCAGATACGTGCCCGCGAGGCGGCGGATCTGGGCGGGCATGGTCGCGGAGAAGAGCGCGACCTGCTTGCCGGCGGGGGTGTCGGCGAGGATCGTCTCGACGTCTTCGGCGAAGCCCATCTTGAGCATCTCATCGGCCTCGTCGAGCACGAGGAAGCGCAGCTCGGAGAGGTCGAGCGTGCCCTTGTCGAGGTGGTCCATGATGCGACCGGGCGTGCCGACGACGATGTGCACACCACGGCGAAGCGCCGACAGCTGCTGCCCGTAGCCCTGGCCGCCGTAGACGGGCAGCACGTGCACGCCGCGCAGATGTCCCGCGTAGGACTCGAACGCCTCGCACACCTGCAGCGCGAGCTCGCGCGTCGGCGCGAGCACGAGCGCCTGCGGCGTCTTCTGCGAGAGGTCCAGCTGCGACAGGATCGGCAGCGCGAACGCCGCGGTCTTGCCCGTTCCCGTCTGCGCGGTGCCGAGCACGTCGCGACCGGCCAGCAGCGGCGGGATCGTCGCGGCCTGGATCGCCGACGGCGTCTCGTAGCCCACGTCCTTCAGCGCTTTGAGGACCGCGGCGTCGAGGCCGAGATCGGCGAAGCCGGGGGTCGACGGCGCGGCGGATGCCGGGGCGGATGCCGAGGATTCGGCGTCGGTCTGGGTGTCGGGCGCGGGCGCGGCCTCGAGGGGATCGGTCAAGCTGTCAGAGGCCATAGACCCACGGTAGCCGCCCGACGCCGTCACCACCCCATCGAACCCGGGATGCCTTTGTACGGCCCGAGGATGTTCGCCGTGATCCAGCCGCCGTAGAAGCCTCCCGGCTGCGGCGTGACGACCTCGCCGTCGGCCGTGCACTCGTCCATCGCGGCGGCGTACACGGCGACACGGTCGCGCAGCACTGCGTACCCCGGCGCGGGATGCGGATAGTTCCACGCGGCTCCCGCCCGCGTGATGCCCCCGCCCACGACGTCGAGATAGCGCGCGGCGCCCTTGAACTCGCAGAACGAGGTGCCCTCGGCATCCACGAGGGAGCCCGGGGCGAAGTCGGAGATCGGCAGGTAGTAGACGGGCGGATGGCTCGTCTCGAGCACGCGGACGGCGTCGTGGGTGTCGGCGATGAGCTGGCCACCGAGGCGGACGGTGACACGCACAGGGACCGGCTCGACGCGCGGCGGACGCGGATAGCCCCAGACCGACTCCTGTCCGGGGCCGGGAACGTCGGGGCGGATCGAGGCGGGAAGGCGAGGCACGCGCCCACTGTACGTCTGTCGGTGTTGACTGGGCGCATGACCGTCATGCCGATGTTTCCTCTCGGATCGGTGCTCTTCCCCCACACGCCTCTGCCGCTGCGCGTCTTCGAGCCGCGCTACCTGCGTCTGATGGGCGAACTGCTCGACAGCGATGATCCGCAGTTCGGGGTCGTCCTCATCGACCGCGGGCACGAGACCGGCGGCGGCGACCAGCGCTCCGGCATCGGCACACTGGCCCGCCTGGTCGATGTCGCCGCCGGGGCGGACGCCCTGCAGGTGGTCGCTGTCGGCACCGACCGCTTCACCGTGGACCGCTGGCTGGACGACGACCCCTATCCGCGGGCGGAGGTCACGCTGCAGGAGCCGCTGCCGTGGAACGATGCGCTGACGCCGTTGCGCACGGAAGCCGAGGCCATCGTGCGTCGCGTGCTCGGCCGGTTTCCCGACGCCCCCTGGGGAGCGCACATCGAGCTGTCGTCCGACCCCGTCGCCGCCGCCTGGCAGATCGCCGCGATCGCGCCGCTCGTGGAGTACGACCAGCAACGCCTGCTGCGCGCGACGACGATGGGCGGCCTGCTTCAGCAGATCATCGATCTGACCCTCGAGGTCGACGAGATCTGGCCCGAGGAGTGAGCTGCGACCTCAGCCGCGCGGCCAGGCCGCCGCGAGCTTCGTGAGCAGCCGGGCGAGCTCCGCCGCGCCCTCTGGCACGATCGCGCGCAGGCCCTCGGCGCGGAGGGCGACCCCGATGAGGGCCACCACCGTCGCCACCGTGGAGGGTTCGGCCCCCGCGTCCGCCGCTTCGGTCCGCACCGGCACGGCTTCGGACCCGGCGGACACGGTTTCGGGCGCGGCATCCACATCGATGCCGAACGCGACGGCGACGGATGCCGCGACCGCTCACCCCACCGTGACGCCGAGGGCGCCTACGAGCGCGGCTTCGCGGCCGGCTTCACCGAGGGACGCACCGCCGCGAGCGCGTGAGCGCCCTGCGCGTGATCGCGTGCGCCGGCAGGCTCAGCGTGGCGTGCGTCGCCACCATCCCGGCATCCGCACGCCCTGCTCGTTGCCACGTTCGACGTCGAGCCCGTAGTGCTCGCCGACGTAATCGACGAGCTGGGCGCGCTGGGCGCGGTCGTAGACCCGTCGCTCCCGCCGGAAGGCGATCACCGTCGACCAGCAGATGAGGAGCATGACGACGCTGAACGGCAACGCGATCGTGACCGCCGCCGTCTGCAGCGCCGACAGGCCTCCGGCCAGCAGCAGGGCGACCGCCAGCACCGCGGTCGCGAGCGTGAAGAACACGCGCACCCACCGCTTCGGCTCGACGTCGCCGCCGGTGGCCAGCATCCCCATCACGAGCGCACCCGAGTCCGCCGAGGTGACGAAGAAGATGCCGATGAGCAGGATGGCGCCCACCGTCAGCACCGGTCCGGCCGGCAGGTGGGCGAACAGCTGGAACAGAGCGCCCTGCAGATCGACCGTCCCGTCGGGTGCGAGCATCGATCCCGGCACCGTCAGTTCCTGGTACAGCGCCGAGCCTCCGAGGACGGCGAACCAGAGGATGCCGACGAGCGTGGGCACGATCAGCACACCCAAGACGAACTCACGGACCGTGCGCCCCTTGCTCACCCGGGCGATGAAGATGCCGACGAACGGCGCCCACGAGATCCACCATCCCCAGTAGAACGACGTCCACGAGGCCTGCCACTGCTCGCCGGCCTCGCCCTGGAAGGCGCTGACCGTGAAGCTCAGGCCGACGAAGTTCTGCAGGTAGGCGCCGATCGACTGCACCCACTCCCGCAGGAGGTATTCGGTGTGCCCCGCGATGAGGATGAACACGAGCAGCGCTGCTGCCAGCAGCAGGTTGAAGCTCGACAGCCACTTCATGCCCTTGCCGACGCCCGACAGCACGGACAGCAGCACGAAGATCGTGATCACGCCGATGATGACGATCTGCATCGTCGTGTCGGGGGTGCCCAGGCCGGCGCTGGACAGGCCCGCGCCGATCTGCATGACGCCCAGCCCGAGCGAGGTGGCGACGCCGAAGACGGTGCCGACGAGGGCCAGGGTGTCGATCGCGTTTCCCCACGCCCCGCGCACGCGATGGCCGAGGAGCGGCTCCAGCGCCCAACGGATGGAGATCGGTCGGCGCCGACGGTGGATCGCGTAGGCGAGGGCGACGCCGATCACGACGTAGATCGCCCACGCCTGCACACCCCAGTGCAGGTAGGTCTGGGTGAGCGCGCTCTGCGCCAGCTGCGCATCGGTGCCGGTGACGCCCGGGCGCGGTGTGACGTAGTGACTGAGCGGTTCGCTCACCCCGTAGAACACGAGCCCGATGCCCATGCCCGCCGCGAACAGCAGCGAGAACCAGGCACCGAGGGAGAACTCCGGCTCGTCGTCGTCTTTGCCCAGCTTGATCTCGCCGAAGCGGCTGAAGCCCAGGACGAGCGCGAACGCGACAAAGAACGCCGCGATCAGGACGTAGTACCAGCTGAAGGTTCGGATGATCGCGCCCTGGATGGTCGCGAACGCGGTCTCTGCGGACGAGGGGAAGATTACCGCGAATGCGGCGACGGCGACGATGATGACGGCGGCGGGCCAGAACACCCAACGCGCGAGCGGACGGGGGGCGAGCGGATCGGCGGCCGGGGCAGTCTCGGTCATCGTTTCAGGGTAGCCACGCACGCGGCGACGGCCGAGTCCTGGCCCCTTCCGGGCAACTCTGATAAAGCTGCGGCGGCGGTCGCCGCGCGCTCAGGCCCCGCGAGCGCCCGCGTCCGTCGCGCCGACGTCGGTGCGGTGGAAGTTCTGGAACGAGCGCGACGCCGTCGGGCCCCGCTGCCCGTGATAGCGGTTGAGGTACGGGCCGGTGCCGTAGGGGTTCTCCGCCGCAGACGACAGCCGGAAGAAGCACAGCTGACCGATCTTCATCCCCGGCCACAGCTTGATCGGCAGCGTCGCGACGTTCGAGAGTTCGAGGGTGACGTGACCGGAGAATCCGGGGTCGATGAAGCCCGCGGTCGAGTGGGTCAGCAGGCCGAGGCGTCCGAGCGACGACTTGCCCTCCAGGCGTGCGGCGATGTCGTCGGGGAGCGTCACCTGTTCGAACGTCGAGCCGAGGACGAACTCCCCCGGGTGCAGGACGAACGGCTCGTCGGGGCGCACCTCGATGAGGTGGGTGAGGTCGGGCTGGTCTTCGGCGGGATCGATGAAGGGGTACTTGTGGTTGTCGAACAGCCGGAAGTAGCGATCCAGACGCACGTCCACACTCGAGGGCTGCACCATCGCGGCATCCCACGGGTCGAGTCCGACGCGGCCGGAGGAGATCTCGGTGCGGATGTCGCGGTCACTGAGCAGCACGCGGCCAGCCTACTGTCCGCGGCGGGCGAGCGCGGCGCGCTCAGTGGTCGACGGATGCCGCGATCGCCAGCGCCGAACGCGACAGGAAGGCGACGATCTCGCCGGCGGGCCGGTCGGACTCGAGCCCGAGTTCGATGAGCACGTCCTCCGCGAACGCGACCCAGGCGCGTGCGGCCACCGACAGCAGGGGCGAGTCGGCGTGACCCAGCTCGTGGAAGACCTCGACGATGCGATGCGCGTTCTCGTCGCGGGCCTCGT
Source organism: Microbacterium sp. 69-7 (assembly GCF_001897985.1). Taxonomy (NCBI): domain Bacteria; kingdom Bacillati; phylum Actinomycetota; class Actinomycetes; order Micrococcales; family Microbacteriaceae; genus Microbacterium; species Microbacterium sp. 69-7. Next base: position 11,882 of record NZ_MKRU01000032.1, read on the forward strand.
CGACGAGTTCGCGGACGACGGGGTCGCCGCTGGCGACGCCCCGCACCAGCGAGTAGAAGGTTCCGCGGTGGGCGCGAACGAACGCGACGATCCGCTCGATCGTGTCGTCGAGGCGGGCGCGCGGCGGCAGCTCCGCGCGGGGGGCGGATGCCGCGATCAGCGCGTCGCGGGCGGTCGTGACCACCGCGGTGTGCAGGCCCTGGCGGGAGCCGAAGTAGTGGAAGACGAGTGCGCGCGAGACGTCTTCCCGTTCGGCGAGCGCCTCGATGGTCAGCTCATCCAGCGGCTGCGACGCGAGGAACGCGACCCCCGAGGCGATCAGCTGGGCGCGCCGATCCTCCCGCGACAGGCGCCGACGCTGCTCCGTGGACATGTCCTCGACCCTACCGACGAGGTGGGCACGGTCCCACGGACAGTTTTCGTGAGAGTTCTCTCACAGTGACGCCGTCCTTATTGACTGATTGTCAATTGAAGCGCACAGTCGATGATCGAACGCGTCGGCAGCGGAGCCGGCGCCCCGGCATCCGGAGGATCGATGAGACTCTCGAACCCGACTCGCTCCCGCGCGGGACGCATCACCCTCGCCACCATCCCCGTCGTCCTCGCCTCGACGTTCCTCCTCGGAGGCGTCGCACAGGGCGCCGTTCCGGTCTCGTTCGCGGTCTCCGGCAGCCAGTTCCAGATCAGCGCATCCAAGCTCGAGGGCACCGGCTTCTCGCAGTACGCCGGCGTCACGCAAGACACCGCGGGCGGCTCGCACAACGTCGCGATCGCGAACATCGCGTCGGCGCAGCTCTACGACCTCTGCCAGTCGGTGATCTCCGACACCCCGCTGGGCAAGGTGGGCGTGCTCATCACGGCGGGCGGCGGCGGCAACCCGGCCACCGCGAGCGACCTGCAGATCGGCATGACCGACCTCAAGGGCGATTCGTCGTTCTCCAACATCCGCATCGGCGTCGACGCCTCGACCGTGAACACGGCGGCGAAGGGCTCGGCGGGCGACTTCGCTCAGGATGCCGACGGCGTCACGATCAACAACCTTCAGCAGATCTCGTGGAGCACGCAGGCCTCGGTCTTCACGCTGACCGGGATGTCGCTGAAGCTGACGGACGGATCGAGCGGATGCTTCTGACACGCCGGGCGTCCCGCGCCGCCGAGCTCGCCGCGGAGTCCGAGAACGAGACCGAGCCCACGCCCGCGGCGGGCCGGCCGGTGCGCGCGTGGCGGAAGGATCGGCCGCTCGTCGGCGGCATCCTGCTCATCGTCGGTGGCCTCGCGATGTTCGGCTCGAGCCAGCTCGACTTCGGGCGCCTGCACATCCACCTCGGCATCGAGGGGCTGCAGGCGGTGGTGATCCCGCTGCTGCTGATCGTGCTGGGCGCGCTCGTCATCGCGACCCCGGCGCACCGCATCCTGTACGGAGTGATCGCGCTGGCCACGAGCGTCTACTCGATCGTGGGAGTGAACCTCGGCGGCTTCCTGATCGGCTTCCTACTGTCGGCGGTCGGAGGCATCCTCGCGGTGTCGTGGATGCCGAGAGCCGCGCGCACCGCGGGGGCGGAGCCGACGGCTGAGGCGGATGCCGAGGAGGCGATCGTTTCCGACGAGGCGGTCACGCGATGACCACGCGGCGCGCTCGTTCCGCGCTGCTGGCGGCCGCGCTCCTCGCGCTCGCGCCGAGCGCGGTGGGTGCCGCAGCCCTGCCCGCGGCCGCCGCCGAGACCTCCGGCGCACGGCCGACCGAGTGGTGCATTCCGATCATCATGCCCTGCCACTCGTCGCCGTCCCCGACGCCCAGTCCGTCACCGTCGGCGAGCGCGTCGGCTCCCGGCATCCCGAGCCTGCCGACCGTCCCCGGCCTTCCGGAGCCGGGGCAGCCCTCGCCGTCACCGTCGCCGTCGGAAGGCACGACGCCGCCCGCGGTGGCGCCCGTCGCCGACGAGCAGGGGCCCGTGTTCACGCAGCCGTCCGCCCAGCTCGGCTCGAAGTCGCTGTCGTTCAGCGGCCTGCGCGGCATCTCGGTCGTGACCGTTCCCCTCGCCGACGGGTCGCGGACGACGGCCCTGAAGCTCGAAGCCGACCGCATCACGATCTCCGGATTCAGCCTGACCGTCCGCCACGACACCGGCCCCATCCTGACGACGACGGCCGACACGATGACCCTCGACGGGCACGTGGTGGTGTACATCAACTCGCTCAGCGCGACGCTTCCGGGAGGAAAGCTGCTCACGCTGGGCGCCGACACCCCGCCGCCCGCCGAAGGCCTGGACTCGATGTTCGGGGTGACCCTCGGCCTTGTCGGATCGACGGCCGATGCGATCACCTACACGAACACGGTGCAGCACCTGTCGGAGTGACGGGGAGTACGGCGCCCAGCGCGCAGCGGGCGGTTCGCGAACGGACGGTCAGGACTGGATGAAGGGGCTTGACCCCTGATCTTGGACACGCTGATTCCAGCACGATGCTGGGGAAGCGAGAATCTGAGGGATGGCAAGGAAGAACTACACGGACGAGTTCCGGCA
>NZ_MKRU01000033.1:0-14018 GCF_001897985.1 Microbacterium sp. 69-7
CCGAAGTTGTCGATGTCGTCGACGTCCAGGCGGATCTCCGCGGGCTGGCCGCCCCGGACACCCGGGATCGTCGCGTCGCCGTTGTGCAGGGCGACGAGGTACTTGATCGTGGCGACGATGTCGTCGACGGTGAGCACCGAGTCGCTGAGCGGCTTGTCGAGGCCGAGCTTCTGGTTGATCTTGTACCGACCGACCTTCGCCAGGTCGTAGCGCTTCGGGTTGAAGTAGAAGTTGTCCAGCAGCGCGCGGGCGGCCTCGGCGGCGACCTGCTCGCCCGGACGGAGCTTGCGGTAGATGTCGCGGAGCGCGTCCTCCTTGGTGAGGATCGTGTCCTTGCTCAGCGTGTCGGCGATCGACTCGTAGCCGGCGAACTCGGCGAGGATGTCTTCGCTGGACAGGCCGAGGGCCTTGAGGAAGACGGTGACCGACTGCTTGCGCTTGCGGTCGATGCGCACGCCCACCTGGTCGCGCTTGTCGATCTCGAACTCGAGCCAGGCGCCGCGGCTCGGGATGACGCGCGCGGAGACGATGTCCTTGTCGCTGGTCTTGTCGGGCGTCTTGTCGAAGTAGACGCCGGGGCTGCGGACCAGCTGCGAGACGACGACGCGCTCGGTGCCGTTGATGATGAACGTGCCCTTGCCGGTCTGCAGGGGGAAGTCGCCCATGAAGACGGTCTGGGTCTTGATCTCACCGGTGAGGTGGTTCATGAACTCGGCCTCGACGTACAGCGGGGCGGCGTAGGTCTTGCCGCGCTCCTTGCACTCCTCGATCGAGTACTTCTCCGGCTCGAGGTAGGGGTTCGTGAAGCTCAGCTGCATCGTCTCGCCGAGGTCCTCGATGGGCGAGATCTCCTCGAAGATCTCCTCGAGGCCGCTGGTCTCGGGCACGTCGGTGCGACCGGCCTCCTTCGCCTCTGCGACGCGGGCCTTCCAGGCGTCGTTGCCGACGAGCCAGTCGAAGGACTCCGTCTGCAGCGCGAGAAGGTCGGGGACCGTCAGCGTGTCGGAGATCTTGGCGAACGACAGGCGCGATGCGCCGCGGCCGTTCTTGGGGGTGGTGGTGGAATTGGTTGCGTTGCGCGCAGCAGCCAAGGGGATTACCTCCATGAGCCCGGGCGGGGGCTGGTTTCCTTGTCGTCAGGTGGAGTGCTCCGTTCCACTCCTGCGCGACGCCTCCGATGATCCGGGGGCACGTTCACTCAACGCAGGCACAAGCCGACCACCATATGAGGGCATGGGGGAAGGGAGCGCAAATACCCACTATAGTCCGCACGACGCGCCATGTCCAGTCGATTCTTGACGCGCCTCCCCGGCTGCGGTATAACCGCGCGGACGCGCTCTCAGAAGCGCCCCGACGACGCCGCGCCGGCGTGGCGGAAGCGCAGGCGCGTGCCCGGCCGCGCCTGGCCCAGCAGATCGCGATCGGCATCCGTGACCACGGCGACGACCGGGTAGCCGCCGGTGACCGGACCGTCCGGGCCGAGGATGACGGGATGCCCGTCCGGGGGCACCTGGATCGCGCCGGGCAGCATGCCCTCGCTCGCCAGCTCTGAAGTATCGGTGCGCTCGAGCGCTGGTCCGTCCAGGCGGATGCCCACCCGATCGGCCTGGGTGGACACCGTCCAGACCTCCGCGAACAAGGGCGTCAGGGCGGCGAACCGCTCGGCGCGCGGACCGGGCGCCACCGTGATCTCGAGCTGGGCGGCGGGCGGGGTCCACGGTCGCAGATCGACGGCGGGCACGGCCCCGACGACGTCGCCGCCCACGGCGAGCACATCGCCCGCCGCGAGCGGGGCCGGGCCGAGGCCCGCGAGAGTGTCGGTCGCCCTCGAGCCGAGCAGTGACCGCGCGGCGACGCCGCCGCGGACGGCGAGGTAGGCGCGCGCGCCGTGCACAAACCCCTCGATCTCCAGCTCCGCGCCCGCCGGCCACCGGTAGGCGACATAGGGGTCGAGTGGGCGGCCGTCAAGGCGCATCGGGCCCCAGGCACCGGCGAGGGCGAACCAGAGGTCGTCCGCGGATGCCGCGGCATCCCGCACCGCGCGGAACCCGCCCATCGTGATCTCGATGCCGGCCGCGCCCGCCGCGGTGCCGACGAGCCGGTTGGCGACGCGCAGCGCCGCGCGGTCGGCCGCACCGGACACCGCGACACCGGACGCGAGCGTGCCGCGCCGCCCCTGATCCTGCACGGTCGCCGCGAGGCCGGGCGCCAGCACCCGGATGCCGCCGCCGGCGCGCGACGCCGGTGACGCACCGCGAGCATCCACCGGGCGTTCCGCGGAGGAGCGGCCGGTCACGGGGACGAAGCGCACGAGGTCGCCGGGCTGCAGCAGAGCGGGGGACGCGGCGTCGGGGTCGAACAGCACGGCGGGCGTCGTGCCGATCAGCTGCCAGCCGCCGGGCGTCGACCGCGGGTACGCACCCGAGAAGCGTCCGGCGAGCGCGACGGCGCCGGCCGGCACGCGCGGCCGTGGGCGCGACCGCCGCGGCACGTCGTAGGGCCAGTCCGCGCTGACGAGATAGCCGAACCCGGGGGCGAACCCCGTGAACGCGACCGTCCAGTCGGCCGCCGCGTGGCGCGCCGTCAGCTGCGCGACGCTGATGCCCAGCTCGGCGGCGAGCGGGTGGAGGTCCTCACCGTCGTAGACGACCGGGATCTCGACGGTGCGGCCCGGCGTCGCGACGTGCGCGACGCCCGTCCGGGCCGAGAGCACCCACGTCCGTGCCGACGCGAGCGACAGCATCGTGGGGTCGACGACGACGAGCACCGTCTGCGCCGCCGGCACGAGGTCGACGACGCCGGGCGGCCGTGTCGCCGCCAGTCGAGCGTGCAGCGCGAGAACGGCGTCGAGGTCGTCCACCTCCGCGAGCAGAGCACGCTCACCGAAGGGGCGCACGCGGATGCCGCCGGCAATCACCCCCTCGCCGGGAATCACCCCCTCGCCGGGAATCACCCCCTCGCCGGGATTCACCATGGCGCGGCGATGTCGACGCCCGCGGCATCCAGAGCCGCACGCACGGCGCGGGCCATGGCGAGCGCACCCGGCGAGTCACCGTGCACGCACAGCGACGCCGCCGCGGCCTCGACGAGGCTGCCGTCGATCGCCTCGACGACGCCGCTGCGAGCCAGACGCACGGCGCGCGCGGCCACCGCCTCGGGGTCGCGCAGGAGCGCACGGGGATCGCTCCGCGGCACGAGGCCGCCGTCGGGCAGGTAGCCGCGGTCGAGGAACGCCTCGCGCACGAACGGAAGGCCGGTGCGTGACGCCTCGTCGGCGATGACGCCGTCCAGACCCAGGATCGGAACGGCGCGGCCGAGCGCGGCGGACACCGAGGCCACGGCATCCACCACCGCGCGGGCGTGCCCGACGTCGCCGCGGACCGCGTGGTAGAGCGCTCCGTGGGGCTTGACGTAGCGGATGTCGGCTCCGGCTCCCGCGAGCGCGCGGAGCTGGGCGTCGACGCTCGCGCGGAGGTCGGCCTGCGTGATCGACAGCGGCGTCCGTCCGAATCCCGCCCGGTCGGGGTAGGAGGGATGCGCCCCGATCGCGACGCCGGTGCGGGCGGCGCGCTCGACCGCGGAGCGCATGGACGCCGTGTCGCCGGCGTGGCCCCCGCACGCGACGGAGGCGCTGGAGATCAGGGCGAACATGGCGTCGTCATCGGCGGTGGGCACCCCGTCGACCGTCTCGCCGAGATCGGCGTTGAGATCGATGACCGCCACGATCCGAGCGTACCGGCGGCGCGGGTGCCCGGCCGCCGGCTCCGTCGGCGGGATCAGCGACACGCGGCGCGTGGTGGCGTCCCGACTAGCGTGGGGGGCATGGCTCGCGCGCACGTGGAGGACGACGAACCGCAGGCGCGCCTGTCGGACGGCACGATCGCGCGGGTCGTGCCGAGCCGCTACGCCGGCGGCTACGAACTGGATGTGGACGGCACACCGCAGTCGCACGTCGACCTCGACGACCCGGCGCACCTGCACTTCGAGTACGTGGCCCGGATGGGCGCGGTCATCGACCGGCTCCGGATGCCGGGGCAGCCGCTCACCGCGATCCACCTCGGCGCGGGAGCGCTCACCCTTCCCCGGTACGTCGAGCACACGCGCCCCGGCTCGCGACAGCAGGTGATCGAGCTCGAGCAGCCCCTCGTGGACCTCGTGCGCGCCCGTCTGCCGCTGCCGCGCGGCGCGCAGGTGCGGGTGCGCATCGGCGATGCGCGCGACGTCGCCGGTCGCCTTCCGGCCGGGCTGCAGGGTACCGCCGACCTCGTGGTCTCCGACGTGTTCGCCGGTGCGCAGACGCCCGCCCACCTCACCACCGTCGAGTACTTCCGCATCCTCGGCGGGCTGCTCGCGCCCGACGGGGTGCTTCTCGTGAACGTCGCCGACGGCGCGGGACTCGCCTTCGCCCGCCGCGAGGTCGCCACCGTGCGGGAGGTGCTTCCCGAAGTCATCGTGCTCGCGGAGGTGCAGACGCTGAAGGGTCGCCGCTTCGGCAATCTCGTCATCGCGGCCTCCCCCTCCCCCCTGCCCGTCGAGTGGCTGCCGCGACTGATGGCCGCCGGTCCCCACCCGGCGAAGGTCGCGCAGGGCGCAGAGCTCGACGAGTTCGTCCGAGGCGCCCGAGTGGCGACGGATGCCGATGCCACCGCCTCACCCAAGCCCGCGGCATCCGTGTTCGAACGCTGAGAATCGGCGGCCGCGGCGTGTACAGGCGGGCCCCCCGATGGCCTCGGGTCACACTGGAGGGGTGCGCCTCACGCAGGCGCGTTCGCACGACGATCCGCACGACGAAGGGGGCCTGCCCGTGACCTACATCAAGGGATACGACCCACAGACGCTGCGCGAGATGGTGGACCCTCGCGAGTGCCAGGAGCGCCTCGACGAGTTGGGCGACCAGCGCAGCCTTCCGGCTCTGCTCGAACGGGTGTGGCTGCTGAAGGTGCTCGGTCGGTGGGACGAGTCCCTCGTCGTGTCGGAGCAGTCGGTGCGTGTGGCACGGATGGGCGGGACCCGCAAGGATCTGCTGCGCGCGCGGATCCTGCACGCGAGCGTGCTGCAGGTGCGGGGAGCGTACGCCGCGGCCCACCAGGAGCTGACCACCTGCGCCGAAGAGGCGGAAGGGCAGGGCTGGGCAGCCCTTGCGGCGTTCGCCTTCCAGCATCGCGGCAAGGTGAGCTACGACGCCGAGGACTACGCCGACGCCCGCGCCGACTTCAAGCGCGCGCTGTTCCTGCGTCAGCAGACGGGCGCGCCGGAGGAGCAGCTCGAATCGACGCTGCTGGCCATCGAAGCCGCCGACCGCCGTCGCACGACGGCCGTCGCGAGCTGAGTGTCGGACACCCGTTCTAGCGTGTCCGCATGACCGATCTGGACGTCGTCCGGCGCGAGGCCGAGGCTCTCATCCGCACGCATCTCGACGCGTCGTGGACGTTCGCCTTCGACAACGCGAAGCGCCGCGCGGGAGCCTGCGACTACACGCGCCAGCGCATCACCGTCTCCCGGTACCTCGCCGCGCGATACGACGACGAGACCAATCGCCAGACGCTGCTGCACGAGGTCGCGCACGCGCTCGCCGGTCCGCGGGCCGGGCACGGCGCGGCGTGGAAGCGCACGGCCCGCATGCTCGGCTACACCGGCGGCACGACCCATCACGGCGAGACGGCGACCGAGCTGGCCCCGTGGGTGGGCGTCTGCCCCAGCGGTCACATCGCCTATCGGCATCGCCGCGCCACGAGGCCGACGTCGTGCGCGCGCTGCTCGGCATCCTTCGATGACCGCTTCCTCTTCGTCTGGACGCGCCGCGAGATCTCACCGGCCACGCGTCGGGCGGCGATGACGCCGCGGGAGGCGGTCGGCGCGCCGTTCTGAGCGCGGCTCAGGCGTACGCCGCGAACGTCCCGTCACGCAGCACGGGCGCCGACGACACCGCATCCACCTGCGCGGCGGCGAGCACGTCATCGCGCAGGCCCCGGTCGATGAGCTCCTGCCCCGATCCGCCGGCGGTCAGAAGGTGCCGCAGCGCAGGACGCAGGCCCCGGAACGCCTCACCGGCGGCCGCCGCCTCGGGCGAGGTGTGGTCGATGCCGAGCGCTCCGAGCGCATCGACGATCGCGCCGGCGCCGAGGAGGTCTTCGACCGCGACGCGAAGGGCGGCGCCGGGTTCACGGGACGAGAGCTCGCCGGCGGCGATGACGAGGATGCTCGTGCGCGCCGCGCGGCGCTGCTGCTCGGCCATGACGGCGGCGGCCACCGCGGCGGCATTGACCAGTGCCCCCAGGAACACCACCGCGTCGCTCTCGGCGGCGCGGGCGGCGACGGCGGCGCCGTTCAGCGACAGGGCGTGGGCTTCGGCATCCAGCGCAACGGTCTCGCCCGCCTCGATGTGCCGCGCGACCGTGCTCGAGAATCGGAGCACGTCGACGACGACCACGACATCGGATGCCGCCACGCGCTCGAGCCCCGAGGTACCCCATTCCATGCGCACCTGATAGCGGGACTGATCGAACGGGGAAGCCATGTCTCCAGGCTACGGGCAGGCGGATGCGAGACTGGGCGCATGCGGATCATGCTGAAGCTCGTCCTGGACTGCGACGCGGATGCCGCGTGGCGCGCCCTGCACTCGCCGCGCGCGGTCGCCGACCTGTACGGCCCGTTCGTCGAGCTGGCACCGATGGCGGCGGAGGGACTGCCGCTGCGTCTCGAGCCGGGCGCCGACGTCCCCGTGCGCATGAGCGTCGCCGGACGGATCGGGCTCGGCCAGCAGCTGATCCATGTGAGCGAGCGGCACGTCGACGATGCGAACGGTCCCGTGCGCATCTTCCGTGACAGCGGCATCCCGCTGACCGGTCCCCTCGCGGCCCTCGATGTCTGGGACCACCAGATGGCCGTCTCCCCCGCGCCGGGCGATCCGTCTCGCACGCTCTGGCGTGACCGGCTCGTCATCGGCGGTGCGGCGGCGGCCCCGCTGTGGCCCGTGCTCTGGGCGACGTGGCAGTGGCGCGGCGCGCGGCTGAAGGCGCTGGCGCCGACCTGGGCGTACGACCCCGAAGCCGCGGAGGACACCTCCGTCGACCCGTCCGAGCGCTGACGGCCGCCTTCCCGAAAAAGCCGGCCGCCGCGGTCGAAGCCGTGACCGCGGCAGCCGGCGTCCGGGCGCTCCCGACGCGCCCGGATTCTCACTCGGCGAGGGCCTCCACGGCACTCACCCGCGTCGCCAGCCGCGTGGGAACGACCGTGGCGACAACGGTCAGCAGCGTCGTCGCCGCGACGACGATGAGCACCGGCATCCACGGCACGGCGGGGGCCACGACCGTCGGCGCCGCGAACGACGGCGGCAGCGCGACCGAGCCGAGCAGCGACTGCGCCGCCACCCAGCCGTAGACGACGCCGAGCACGAGCCCGAACGCCAGCGCCGTGATCGTCACGTGCACGGCCTCCAGCAGCACCACGGTGCGCACCTGCGCGGACGACAGCCCCAGCGCGCGCAACAGGCCGAGCTCACGCCGACGCTGCACGACACCGATCGTCAGGAGGTTGACGAGTCCGACGGCGGCGATCACGGCCGACACCGCGACGAGCCCCATCATGATGGCCGCGAACGTGTCGAGCACGCGGCTCAGCTCGGCGGCCGGAACCCCATCGGCTGCGGCGGTCAGCAGCGCTTTCACCGACGCACTCGCGACCGCGAACATCACCACGAGGGTCACCCCCATCACGACACCGATCGCCATCCGGCTGGCGCGCTCGGGGTAGCGCAGCGCATTCTCGGCGGCCAGACGCGCGGGCGCGGAGCGTCCGAAGGCGCGTCCGCTCAGGCGCAACAGCGGCGGCATGACGAGGACGGCCCCCAGCGCGAGAGCGGTGAAGGACAGCACACCGCCGAAGAAGGCGACGATGACACCCAGCGGCGATGCCGTCCCGACGACCACGCCGCCGGCGAGCAGCGCCGCACCGGAGGACCCGAGCGCGACCGCGACCGCGGTACGCCCGCGCGATCGGGCCTCGTCGCGCCTGCGCGGCGTCGCCCCACCGAGCGCCTGCAGGGGCGTCACCGCCAGCACCCTGCGCGACCCGCTCCAGGCGCCGGCCCAGGTCGTCAGCGCCACGACGGCAGCCGGAACCAGCAGCACCGGCTGCAGTACGGCATAGCCGACGGTGACGTGCAGCAGTGCGTCGGCGGCACGAACGAGCGCGGCGGCGACGGCCGCTCCCACGATGAGGCCCGTCGTGGCTCCGATGACGCCGACTCCGACGCCCTGACTCCCCACCTGGCGGCGCTGAGCCCGCGCGGACGCGCCGATCAGCCGCATCAGGGCGATCTGACGGGTGCGGCCGGCGACGATGGTCGCGAAGGTGTTGGCCGTCACGATCGCGGCGACGTACACGGCGACGCCGACCAGCAGGACGCTGAGGATGCCGAGGACGATCGCGACCGTCTCGCTGTCTCCCAGGTAGGGGTCGGTGCGCGCCCACGTCGCGATGTAGCCGGTGGCGGTCAGCAGCAGCACGCCGAACGCGGACGAGATCGCGGCGACCAGAATGCTCGCCCCCATGCCGCGCTCGCGCAGCCACGCCCCTCGTGTCCAGGCGCGGCGGGGCGCAGCCGTCGGCGGCGCCGCGCGGTCGGCGAGCGCGCTCACGCCCTCACCTCCGCGGCCAGCATGAACGCCGCGACCTGCTCGGCGGTCTGCGCGGGCTTGTCGGCGACGACACGGCCGTCACCGAGAAACAGCACGCGATCGGCATGCGCGGCGGCCACGGGGTCGTGCGTCACCATCGCGATGGACTGTCCGTGCTCACGGCTGGCGGCGGCGAGAAGGGAGAGCACCTCGCGGCTCGAGCGCGAGTCGAGGTTGCCGGTCGGCTCGTCGGCGAAGACGAGGTCGGGCGCCGTCGCGAGGGCGCGGGCGATGGCGACGCGCTGCTGTTGGCCGCCGGACAGCTCGTGCGGCCGGTGCTGCAGGCGTGCCCGCAGCCCCAGGGTGTCGATGAGGGCGTCGATGCGAGCCCGCTCCAGCGCCGTCGGGCGGCGCCCGTCGAGATCGAAGGGCAGCATGATGTTGCCGATTGCGTCGAGTGTCGGCACGAGGTTGAACGCCTGGAAGACGAAGCCGATCCGACGACGGCGCAGAATCGTCAGCTCGAGGTCGGACAGTCCCGTGATCTCGGTGTCGCCGATCCACGCCCGACCGCTCGTGGCGCCGTCCAGCCCGGCCATGATGTGCATGAGCGTCGACTTTCCCGAGCCCGACGGGCCCATGACGGCGGTGAACTCGCCGCGGCGGATGCCGACGGTGACGCCGTCGAGAGCACGCACGCCGCTCTCGCCGCCGCCGTAGGTCTTGGTGAGGCTCTGCACGCGAGCGGCGAGCCCGAGTTCGGTCATGGTGATCTGCATGCTCTCGACGCTACGGAGGGCGCCCGTGGCGCCGCGTCGGCCTCGCGTCGCGACGCTCTACATCGCAAGGATGATCTGGAGAAACGTTCTCTCTCAGGCCAGGCCGTGCTCGAAGGCGAAGACGACCAGCTGCACGCGGTCGCGGAGTCCGAGCTTTCCCAGCACGCGACTGATGTGGGTCTTCACCGTGGCCTCGGAGAGGAACTCACGCTGGGCGATCTCGGCGTTGGAGAGGCCGCGGGCGGCGAGGGCGAAGATCTCCCGCTCCCGCTCGGTGAGCTCGGCGAAGGCCGGTGGCGTCGCACGCAGGGGGGCGGAGAACTGGGCGAACAGCTCGCGGGTGGCCGCGGCGGCGATGACCGCCGAGCCTGACTGCACCGTGCGGATCGCTGCGAGCAGGAACTCCGGATCGGCGTCCTTCAGGAGGAAGCCGCTCGCCCCCTGACGAATCGCGCGGGCGGCCGCCTCGTCGAGGTCGAACGTCGTGAGCATGACGATCCGCGGCGGCGCGGCTGCCAGGCTCGGATCCGCCAGCAGCTCGGCGGTCGCTGCGAGGCCGTCCATCACCGGCATCCGGATGTCCATGAGCACGACGTCGGGGCGCGTCTGGCGGACGACGCGCACGCCTTCGGCCCCGTCTCCGGCTTCGCCGACGACGGTCAGATCGGGCTGCGAGTCGATGACCATGCGGATGCCGGCGCGGAAAAGGGCCTGATCGTCGACGAGGACGACGCGGATCGGCGCGCTCACCGGGCCGCGCCCGGCACGTGCGAACCTGGAAGGTTCGGCCCGGGGAGCGATCCCGGAGTGATCGATTCCCCGGCGATCGGCAGCGAGGCGGTCACGACGAAGACCTGCCCGCGGGGCGCCGCCTCGAGGTGCCCGCCGACGAGCTGTGCGCGCTCGCGCATGCCGATGAGCCCGTGTCCGCGCGCCTCGCCCTCCCCGCGGTCGCCGTGCGCGGCGGCAAGCGGCGACGGCGGATCGATGGGGTTGCTCACGCTCAGCTCCACTCTTTCAGGGTGCCACGCCAGCCGCACGCTCACCTCGGCGCGCGCGCCGTGGCGCAACGCATTGGTGAGCGCCTCCTGCAGGATGCGGAAGACGGCGAGCTGTACCGCAGAGGGCACCTCGGCGCTCGGCATGGGGTCGATGTCGACGCGCAGTGCGACGCCCGCCGCGCGCACCTGTGCGTAGAGCTGCTCGAGGTCGGCGAGTGTGGGCTGCGGGCCTTCGGCCTGCGTATGCCGCAACTGCGTCAGCAGCATCCGCACGTCGGACAGCGCGGCGCGGGCCGTGGCGGAGATCGTGCCGAGCGTCGCTGCGGCGACGGCCGGGTCGGATGCCGCGGCGTAGCGCGCGCCGTCGGCCTGCGCGATCACGACCGCGAGCGAATGGGCGACCACGTCGTGCATGTCGCGGGCGATGCGGGTGCGCTCGGCCTCGGCGACCGCCGTGGCCTCGGCGAGCTCCTGCGCGCGGCGATTCTCGCGAGCACGCAGCGTGGTGCGCACCAGCGCACCCGTCGTCCACGACAGCAGCAGGGCGAACGCGGCGGAGGCGAAGGTGGCGACACTGGCGAACACGTAGGTGCCGATGCCGTTCGGGGTGCCGGCTCCAAGCAGGAGCGGCACCACGACGATGTAGACGGCGATCGCGACCGCGCCGACCAACGATGAGGCGAGTCCGAGCCAGAACGTGCGTCGCGCCCCGTATGCCGCGGTGGTGTAGAGCACGCCGAAGATCACGACGTTCGCCGGCAGCGGCGGCAGGCCGCTGGCCATCTGCATGATCGCGGCCACCCAGCACACCGCCAGCGCCAGCTCCGGAGCCAGGCGCCGGATCGCGGCGGCGGCCGAGAAGACCACGGTGAGCACCATCGCGACGGCGAGCGCCACGCGCGGGGGCAGCACGCCCGAGCTGACGGCGTCCCAGGGTGCGAGGATGGCCAGCACCGCGAACATCGCGAAGACGCCGGCGGCGACGATGTCGACCGTCAGCTGCGTGCGGGTGAGCCTGCGGAACACGCTTCGACGCTACGCGACGGCGCGAGCCGCGGCATCCATCGCGGGGTGTATTGCGACGCGACGCCGACTCAGCGGATCGCTCCTGCCGCGGCCGGATCGGCCAGCGCCCGGTCGAAGAGGGGCTCGGTGGCTCCCACCAGCTCGAGACGCGAGCGCAGGGCGGCGCGTTCGATCCGCACGCTGCGGCGGAACTCGCTGAGCGTTCGCGAGGACACCTCCACCGACAGCCGCTCGCGCCCGGCCGAAAGGAGCGATCCGAGGAAGCCGCCCAACACGACCATCCGCGGGTTGAACAGGTGGATGAACGTCGACATGCCCTCGGCGAGCAGCGCGGTCTGTCGGGTGACCTCGGCGAGCAGCCGCGGATCGCGCGAGGTTCCCAGCTCGATGTCGAGCTCGTCCTGGTCGATCGTGGAGCGGCCGAGGATCTCGAGCAGGCCGTGCAGACTCACCTCGGCTTCGAGACAGCCGCGACGGCCGCAGCGGCAGAGCGCTCCGCCCGTGCGCACGAGGGTGTGCCCGAGTTCCGCCGCATAGCCCGAGGCGCCCTGAAGGGGCACGCCGCCCACGATCACCCCACCGCCGATGCCGCTGGCGTGACCGGCGATGTAGACGACATCGCCGATTCCCCGCGCCGCACCGAACCTCGCCTCGGCGATGCCCTCCAGCGAGCAGTCGTTGCCCACGAGCGCGGGGATGCCGAGCGCCCGCTCCATCTGTGCGCCGATCGCCACCGCCGACCACCCCAGTCGTGGGGTCCACCGCACATCGCCCGACTCCGCATCGACGAGTCCGGGAACGGCCACGCCGATGCCGATGATGCTCCGTTCCGCACGCTCCAGCCGAAATCCTTCGACGATGGACCCGACGGTACGCACGGCCTCGACCGGTGTCGGCGGGGTGCGGACATCGACCCGGATGCGGCGCAGCAGCTCACCGCCGAGTCCCACCAGCCCCACCGTGATCGCGTCGGCGTCGATGTGCACACCGACGCCGGCGTATGCGCGGCCCGGCATGACGATCGGGCTCGGGCGGCCGATGCGTCCGCTCGGAGCCGGAGCCTCCTCCGTGACCCACCCGAGGTCGACCAGCTCGCCGATCAGCCCCGCGATGGCAGAGCGGCTCAACCCGGTCTGCGCCGTGAGTTCGGCCCGACTGAGCGGGCCCGAACGATGCACGAGCGTCGAAACGAGCGCGAGATTGTTGCCCCGGAGCGTCGCGTTGCTGGTCGCGGCGGCGGGGCCGGCGGGGATGTTCATCGCGACTCATCCTCTCCTGTCCCGCAGGGCGCACGGATCCACAGCGGCGACGCGGGCTGGCTCCGCGTCGCCGCTGACGGCAACGGCGCTCACCGCATGCCGGCGCGCCTCTTGTTGAACACGTCGAAGGCGACGGCCAGCAGCAGAACGAAGCCCTTGATCGCCATCTGCCACGCGGCATCCACGGACAGAATCGACAGCCCCATGTTCAAGACCCCCATCACGAGGCCGCCGATCACCGCCCCGACGACGGTACCCACGCCGCCCTGGACGGCTGCGCCGCCGATGAAGACGGCCGCGATCGCATCGAGCTCGTAGTTCTGGCCGGCCGAGGCCACCGCCGATCCCGCGCGCGCCGTACTGACGATGCCCGCGACGGCGGCCAGAGCCCCCATGTTGACGAAGATGAAGAAGGTGACCCACTTGGTCTTCACGCCGGACATCTGCGCGGCGAAGAGGTTGCCGCCCATCGCGTAGATGTGCCGGCCGAACACCGACCGGCTGAGGACGTAGCTGTACGCGAGGATCAGCAGGGCCAGCACGATCAGGATGATGGGCGTACCGCTGTAGCCCGACAGCAGCCACGTGAGGGCCATGATCGCGGCGACGGCGATGATCTGCTTGGTCCAGAACGATGCACCGGGCTCCCGCGGCAGTTCGAGCCGCCGCAGCGCGGCACGGGCGCGCAGCTGCTGCACGATCAGCGCTGCCGAAGCGACGAGGCCGAGCAGCAGCGTGAACGCGTCACGACCGAGGATGCCGCCGGCGAAGCCCGGGATCCAGCCCGCGCCGATGGCGGTGAACTGGGGCGGAAGGCCGCTGATCGTTCCGCCCGTGAGGAGCACGAGGGTGAATCCTCGGAAAATCAGCATGCCGGCGAGGGTCACGATGAAGGCGGGGATGCCGACGAACGCGACCCAGAACCCCTGCCAGGCACCGACCACGGCACCGGTGGCCAGCGCCACGAGCAGCGCGGCCCACCACGGCAGACCCCAGACGTTCATGGAGATCGCGGCGATCGCTCCGACCATGGCCACCACCGAGCCGACCGAGAGGTCGATGTGACCGGCGATGATCACCATCACCATCCCGATCGCAAGGATGAGCACGTACGCGTTCTGCTGGATGAGGTTGTTGACGTTGCCCGGCAGCAGCAGGCGCCCTCCGGTGAGTACCTGGAAGAGCAGGATGATCACCGCGAGGGCGGCGAGGATGCCGTACTGCCGGAGGTTCACGTTCAGGCGCAGCCGCCGCTTGGCTGAGCCGCCCGATGCGCCCGCTCCGGGCCGAGTGGAAGTCGACGACGTGGTGGCGCTCATCGGGCCAGGTCCTTTC
>NZ_MKRU01000034.1:0-13957 GCF_001897985.1 Microbacterium sp. 69-7
CGGCGTCGACGCTCGTCACTGTCTTCGGCGTCGCCGCGCTTGTCGTTCTGACCGGGGGCCGCGCGAGCATTCTGGCCGCCGCGGTCGCGGTCGTCCTCCTGCTGACGGCGGCCGTGATGATCATCACCGACGCTCGCCGGCGCGTGGCACCGGCCGGCGCGATCCGCACGGTTCCCCTGCTGCTGGCCGCCGCCCTCGTGGCCGTCGTGGCCACACCGGCACTCGGCGCCGTGCAGGACGCGGCGCTCGTGCGCCCCGACGGCACCGTGATGGTCGTCGATCCGCACGCCGGCCACTGACAGGCGACGAAGAGGGGTGGATGCCGGTGCTCCCGGCATCCACCCCTCTCGGTGTGCGCGTGGCCGCGGCTCAGGCCAGCGTGCTCTGGAAGGGGTCGAACCCCTCGGGCAGAAGCGGCACGTCGGCGACGGTGCTGCCGATCGTCAGCGTCTCGCCGGTACCGGCGGACTCCTGCGCCGACAGCATGACGTCGAGCACGTGATAGCCGAGTTCGCCGGTCGCGACATGCGGGCGTCCCTCCGCGATGGCGCGTGCCATGTCGAGCACGCCGAGGCCGCGACCGACGACGGTGCCCTGCGCCGGGATCTCGACCCACTCCTGCTCGAAGCGCATGCCGTCACGGATCACGCCGAGCGGCTTCACGTACGCGATGCGTCCGGTGAAGGCGTTCGGGTCGGGCAGAACGATCGTGCCCTCGGAGCCGTGGATCTCGATGACGCCGTGTCGCTCCAGCGCCGAGTCGAAGCTGAGCAGGTGGGTGCCGTGCTGGCCGCCGGCGAACGAGGTCAGCACCTGGACGGTCGAGGGTACCTCGACGGGGAAGGTCTCGCCCGCCCGCGCACCGGTGTGGATCTGACGGGTCGTCTGCCAGCGCGATCCGCGCGCCGTGACGCCCGCGACCGGACCGAGCAGGCTCACCAGCGCCGAGAAGTAATACGGCCCCATGTCCAGCAGCGGCCCCGCACCCTGTGCGAACAGGAACGCCGGCTCGGGATGCCACAGGTCGGGCCCCTGCGTCTGGAACGACGTCTGCACGAACAGCGGCGTGCCGATGACACCCTCGCGGATGGCGCGCTTGGCCGTCTGGAAGCCCGGGCCGAGGATCGTGTCGGGGGCCGAGCCGATGCGCACGCCGGCCGCCTCGGCCTGCGCGAGCAGTTCACGCGTGCTCTCACGGTCCAGGCCCAGCGGCTTCTCGGTCCAGACGTGCTTGCCGGCGGCGACGGCGGCCTTCGACACCTCGACGTGCACCGCCGGGATCGTGAGGTTGACGACGAGGTCGACGTCGGGATTCGACAGCACGCCCTCCCCCGTGCCCCAGCTGGGCACGCCGTGCTCCTCGGCCTTGGCCTGGGCGCGTTCGGGCAGCAGATCGCCCACGGCCACGACCTCGACGTCGGGGAACGAGGTCAGGTTCTCCAGGTAGGTCTGGCTGATGACTCCGGCGCCGATGACACCGACGCGCAGGGCGCTCACTGGACGTACCCCCCGTCGCGGAGGAAGGCGAAGCTCGCGGCGATGTCCTCGAACACGTCTCCGGGGGCCTTGTCGTACTCGATCACGGCGTAGCGGATCGCCGTACCGGCCTTCAGCGCCTCCGCGAGAGGAACGTCGGCGGTGCCGGCGTGGCGCTGGTCGAGGCTGTCCGACCCGAAGGAACCGGCGCCAGGAGCCCAGGGGTTGGATGCCGGGACGACGCCGTCCTTGACGTGCACCGCGACGAGGCGGTCGCCGAGCGCGGACACGAGCGCGGGCACGTCTTGGCCGCCGGTGAGCGCCCAGAAGAGGTCGAGCTCGAGCTGGACGCGCTCGTCGGTCAGCGCGACGAAGCGCTCGTAGGCGGTGGCGCCGTCGAAGGAGGCGACGAACTCCTGAGCATGGTTGTGGTAGCCGACGTTGAGGCCGAACTCCGCCGCCTTCTCGGCGGCACGGTTGAGCCGGTCGGCGATGTCGGCGACGCCGTCGGCCGTCAGCCAGCGCTCGGGCGCGACGAACGGCTCGATGACCGTCGTCATACCGATCTCGGCCGCGGCAGCGAACACGACCTCGGGGGCGGGGGTCGGAATCTCACCGTCCGGGGTCCAGAGCGTGTCGGACAGGAGCGGGGCGTGGCCGGTCGGCGACGCGAGTCCGCTCGCGTCGAGGGCGGCGCGGATCTCGGTGGGGCGGGAGACGAAATCGAACGCCTCCACATTGCGCAGGCCGATGGCGGCGAGCTTGTCGAGCGAGCCCCCCATATCGGCGGTGAACTCCTTGGCCAGCGTGTACAGCTGGACGGAAGCGACGGGCAGTGTCATGACGTGCGTCCTTCGAACCTCGTTGTCTCGTGTGTGCGGCGTCGGCGGCGCATCGTCCGCCTGGCGCTGAAGCGACGGTACCACAAAACCTCCATGTGGAGGTTTTGTCTCGAACATCGACTATGTTGGATGCCGTGAGCACCACGGACGGCACGGGCGACGAGACGGTGATCGGCCGGCGCGGCCTGCAGCCGAAGGGGGTCGCCCGCCGTCAGGAGATCCTCGACCGCGCCATCGAGGTGTTCCGCGAGCGCGGGGCCGACGGCACGTCGCTGCGTCGCATCGCGGAGGCGATCGGCGTCTCGCATGCCGCTCTGCTGCACTATTTCGACTCTCGCGAGCAGCTGCTGGTCGCCGTCTACGCCCATGCCGAGATCCAGCGCAACGCGTCTGCGGACCCGGCCGTGACGCCCGGCGTCGACACGATGATCGACGCCGCGATCGCGAACGTCGACGTGCCGGGACTGGTCCAGCTGTACACGACGCTGCTGGCGGCATCTCTGGAGGCGGGCAACGACGTCGGCCGAGAGTTCTTCTCGGCCCGCTTCGAGCGCGTGCGCGACGAGCTCACGTCATCGTTTCGTCGGCAGCAGGCCGATGGCGACATCCGCGACGACGTCCCCGCCGAAGAGCTCGCGGCGCTCTTGATCGCGGCATCCGACGGCCTGCAGATCCAGTGGCTGCTCGAGCCGTCGATCGGACTCAGCGAGACCCTCCGCACGTTCGGGCGCCTGCTGCAACCACCGCGCTGAGCGCAGTGGTCAGCCGATACCGAGCGTGTCGGCGATGACGGCGAGCAGGCGGGATGCCGCGGGCTCGGGCTCGCGACCGGCCCAGACGGCCGCGACCGGGCGCGTGATCACCTCACCGTCCATCTCGACGCGGACGAGGCGCCCCGAGTGGAGATCGTCGCGCACGGCGAGCGCGCTGACGGCGGCCGGCGCGCACGACGGCGCCGAACGGGACGACACGGTGTGAACGCCATCCGAGACTCCGACTGGCTGCAGCATCGCGCAGTCGAGGAGGGGTTCTCGCTCGGCGGCACTCAGGGGAAGTTCGCGCTCACCCTCCGCGGTGACCGGTGGTTCGAGCCATCTGGGCGGCAGCCGTCGACACACATCTTCAAGCCGGGCATCCAGCCACTGCCCGGCTCCGACGTCACCGAGCACATCACCCTGCAAGTCGCGCGCCTGCTCGGGATCGATGCGGCCGCATCCGTGATGGCCGAGTTCGACGGCGAGCACGTCCTCATCGTGGAACGCTTCGACCGCTTCGACGACGACGGCACCGTCGGCCGACTCCACCAGGAAGACCTCGCGCAAGCCACCGGGACCTCGCAAGTTCAGAAGTACGAGTCCGATGGCGGCCCCGGCTACCGCGACATCTTCACCGTCTTCGACCGGAACCTCAGCGCGGCCGACGCCAGCTCACTCCCGTTCACGCAGCGAGAGCAAGTCCTCGCGCATGACCCTGCAGTGTTCGACAACGTCGAGCTCGCCTTCGCCGTCGACGGCGCGAACACCCTCGGCACTTTCAACTCCGACAGCATCAGACGACTCGAAGCCGACGCCGGGCTTGACGAAGGGCACCTGCGGGAGTTCGCCCTCCAGATCGCCGCAGGCATCCAACCCGCCCTCGCTGTCGTCACCGAATCGCCCCCCGATCGGCTGAAAGAGCTCCCTGCCGTCGCGCTCTACCCGCACGCAACCTACACGCAGACCCGTAGAGTCAGCGACACCCTCACCTGAGCGGGCGGGGCTGCTGCACGGGGAGGTGACACCGTGACGCGCCACGAAAAAGGGGTTGCCGTTTCCGCGACTACCCCGTGGCCCGAACGACCGTCGCCTCGGCGACAGATCCGTAGCCGCTGAGGATGACGGTCCGGTCGTCGTCGACCACGATCGCGTCGCCCTCCTCGAGCTGCTCGCCGCGGTATCGCAGTGTCGGGCACAGCGCGACGACGACGACCACCTCCTGGCCGGCGCGACGGCGCAGCGTGCGGGCGCCGGTGACGTAGCTCCGCACCAGCTGACCGCCGCCGAACGCGCGGTCGACCATGAGGTTGAGGTCCCGCGCTCCCGGCGCATCCTCGATCGAGGCGACGTCAGCCTCACCCGGGAAGGCGACGACGTCGAACTGCGAGACGTCGCGCGCCGCTCCGGACAGGCGGAGGTGGATGCCGGCGGGCGTGAGCGGCATCAGCAGTCGGTCGATGCCATCGAATCGTGAGAAGGGCGCGGCCTTGTCGACGGTTGCGATGCTCACCCGCCAGGCGATGCGAT
Source organism: Microbacterium sp. 69-7 (assembly GCF_001897985.1). Classification (NCBI taxonomy): domain Bacteria; kingdom Bacillati; phylum Actinomycetota; class Actinomycetes; order Micrococcales; family Microbacteriaceae; genus Microbacterium; species Microbacterium sp. 69-7. The sequence continues at coordinate 4,601 of NZ_MKRU01000034.1, forward strand.
CTCCCTCCCCGTCGCCGATACGGCCGGTTCGCGCGGCGGCGACCTCCTCGGTGACGCCCGCGCCGTTGCGCCAGGCGACGGGCGTGCGATCGCGCTGGCGTCGCAGGATCACGGCGCCGGGACCACGGCGCGCCCGCCGCGCCACACGGCCGCGGTCAGCGGCACGCCGGGGCGGTAGGCGAGGTGGGCGATCGAGGGCGCGTCGAGCATCTGCAGGTCGGCGCGAGAACCGGGGGCGATGACGCCGACGGCGTCGCTGCCTTCGACTCGGCCGACCACGCGCGCGGCGCCCCGGGTTGCGGCGAACACGGCCTCCTCGATCGTGAGGTGCATCTGCAGTACGGCCGTCGCGACGCACAGTGCCATCGAGGTCGTGAACGACGTGCCGGGGTTGCAGTTGGTGGCGAGCGCGATCCGGCCCCCGGCGTCGAGGAGTTGCCGGGCGGGTCCGAACGGCTCGCGTGTCGACAGGTCGCACACCGGCAGGAACGTCGCAACGGTGTCGGAGCCGGCGAGAGCGTCGATGTCGGCGGCGTCGAGGTGGTTGCAGTGGTCGACGCTCGCGGCGTCCAGCTCGACGGCGAGCGCGACGCCGCCGCTGCGGCCGAGCTGGTTGCCGTGCACGCGCAGCGCGAGTCCCGCGGCGGCGCCCGCGCGCAGGATCTCCCGCGACTCGTCGACCGTGAACGCGCCGGTCTCGCAGAAGACGTCGATCGCGTCGACGTAGGGGCGGACGGCGGCGAGCATCGGCCCCGTGACGAGGTCGATGTAGTCGCGGCGGTCGACGCCCGCCGGGACGATGTGCGCGCCCAGGTAGGTGACGGTGTCGGCGACCTGCGCGCCGATGCGCGCGCTCATGACCTCGGCCTCGACGTCGAGACCGTATCCGGTCTTCGTCTCGAGGTAGGTCGTGCCCTGCCGCTCCGCCTCACGTCGCAGTGAGTCGGCGCGCGCGAACAGCTCATCCGCCGTCGCGGCGCGGGTCGCGTCGACGGTGGAGGTGATGCCGCCCGCGACGTACGGAGCGCCCGCCATCCGGGCCTCGAACTCCGCCCCACGGTCGCCGGCGAAGACGATGTGGGTGTGCGTGTCGACCCACCCGGGAAGCACGGCGCGGCCGCCGGCGTCGGTGCGGGTGTCGGCCGCTGGGGCGGATGCCGCGGATCCGACCCACGCGATGCGACCGCCGTCGATCACGACGGCGGCATCCGTGAGGCGCCCGTACTCGCCGGTGTGGGTGGTCAGCTCGCCGATGCCGGTGATGAGCTCGCTCATGGGAACCTCCGGAGTGCGTCGTGCAGCAGCTGGGCGGGGCTGGTGCCGTCGGCGAGGCGCCCGCGCGAGGCGACGGTGTGCCCGCCGACGATGACGCGACGTGCGTCGGCAGCGGTCGCGGTGAGCATGAGCTCGGTCGGGTGCGACCCGAGCGTGCGCGCCGACGCGGCGTCGATCTCGACCAGGTCGCACGGCCCGCCGGGCTGCAGCGGCGCGACCTGCCAGCCGAGCGACCGGTAACCGTCGTCGGTGGCCGCACGCAGGATCTCGGCGGGGGCGAACCGGCCGCGCGCTCCGTGCGCGAGCCGCTCGTGCATCTCGAGGCCCCGGGTCTCGAGGAACGGGTCGACGACGGCGTTCTGATCCGACCCGACGGCGAGGCGCGCGCCGGCACTCAGCAGCTCGCGCGCCGGCCCGATCCCGTCGCCGAGGTCGGCTTCGGTGGTGGGGCACATGACGATGGATGCCCCGGCCTCTCCGAGCAGCGCGATGTCGCCGCCGGTGAGGTGGGTGGCGTGCACGGCGGTGGCGCGTGCCGACAGCACGCCGGCCTCGCTCAGCAGCTCGGTGGGCGTGAGACCATACGCGGCGACGCAGTCGGCGTTCTCCTGCGGCTGCTCCGACAGATGGACGTGGAGGGGCACATCGGCGGTGAGCCCGGCGGCGATCTGCGCGATCGCGTCGCGCGGCACCGCCCGCACCGAGTGGACCGCGGCCCCGAGCCGGGCGCCGTGGCCGACGCGGTCGCGCAGCTCATGCCAGCGATCGAGGTAGGCGCCTGCGGACCCGTCGCTGAAGCGCTCCTGCTTCGGCGCGAGCGGACGGTCGATGCCGCCGGTGAGGTAGGCGGTGTCGAGGAGGGTGAGCCGGATGCCGACGCTCTCGGCGGCGGCGGCAACCGCCCGCTCCATCTCGTGAGGATAAGGGGTGCCGTCTTGCCGGTGGTGCACGTAGTGGAACTCCCCGACGGCGGTGTAGCCGGAGGTGACCATCTCGGCGAAGACGGCGCGCGCGAGCTCGAAGTAGCTCTCGGGATCGAGCCGTGCCGCCGCTGCGTACATGCTCTCGCGCCAGCGCCAGAAGTCGCCGCCGTGCGCGTGGGTGCGGCCGCGCAGCACGCGGTGGAAGGCGTGCGAGTGCGCGTTCGCGACCCCGGGAATCACGGTACCGAGGACGACGTCGTCGCCGCGCGGAGCGACGTCCGTCTCGACCGCGGCGACGAGGCCGCCGGCGTGGGTGAACCGGACGCGCTCGCGGACGCCGTCGGCGTCGACGACCCGGTCGCACCAGATGTTCACTGCAGCTCCTCCAGCACCGTGACGAGCGCGTCGATGCCGACGAGGCAGTCCTCGGCCTCCGCGAACTCGGCGGGGGCGTGCGAGATGCCGGTGGGGTTGCGGACGAAGACCATCGCCGTCGGCACCGTGCCGGCGAGGACCCCGGCGTCGTGCCCGGCGCCCGTCGGCAGCACCGGCACGTCACCCAGCGCCATGCGCAGCCGGTCGCGCACGCTCTCATCGAAGCGGACGGCGCCGCTCCACGACTGCTCGGCGAACTCGGATGCCCCGACACGGCGCGCGATGTCGGCAACGAGGTCGCGCACGTCGGCGTCCTCCTCGGCGCGCGCGTCGAGGCTCAGCTCCACGCGCGACGCGATGACGTTCGTCCCGCCCGGCACCGCGCTCACGCGGCCCACGGTCGCACGCGCGTCGCCCGCGGCGAGCGCCGCCTGCTCGATCTCGAGCACGGCGCGGGCTGCGGCGACCATCGGGTCGTCGCGGTCGCCCATCGCGGTCGCGCCAGCATGGTTCCCCTGCCCACGGAAGGTCAGCATCCATCGCCCGTGCGCGAAGATCGAGCTCGCGACGGCGACCGGGCTACCCAGCTCGATGAGCCCGCGCCCCTGCTCGACGTGCACCTCGACGAAGACGCCGATGCGGCCGAGCGCCTCATCGTCGCGCCCGATCTGCCGCGCGTCGAATCCGACGCGCTCGGCCGCCTCGGCGAAGCTCACGCCGTCTTCGTCGCGGAGCGCCCGCGCCCGGTCGGGGGCGAGCTCGCCGGTCATCAGCCGAGAGCCCATGCACGCGATGCCGAACCTGGAGCCCTCCTCCTCCGCGAACGCGACGACGGCCAGCGGACGGGTGAGCCGACTGCCGGCGGCCTGCAGTCGCGCGACGGCATCGAGTGCGACGACGATGCCGAGTGGCCCGTCGAACTCGCCGCCGCCGGGCACACTGTCGAGGTGGCTGCCGGTGACGACCGCGTCGGGTCCGGGTTCACCGAGCCACGCCCAGATGTTGCCATTGCGGTCGTGCTCGACGGAGAGCCCCAGCGCCTCGGCACGCTGGACGAACCAGGCGCGCATCTGCAGGTCGGGCTCCTGCCAGAGGTGGCGCGAGTATCCGCCGCGCACGGGATCGACGCCGATGCCGGTGAGCTCGTGCAGCCCCGTCAACCGGCCGCCCGTCACCAGGCTCGAGGTCATCCCTGCTCCCACATCGGCACGCGCAGGCCGCGCTCACGGGCCACTTCGGCGGCGCGCTCGTAGCCCGCGTCGACGTGCCGCATGACGCCCGTGCCGGGGTCGTTGGTGAGCACGCGCTCGATCTTCTCCGCCGCCAGCGGTGTGCCGTCGGCGACCACGACCTGGCCGGCGTGGATGCTGCGGCCGATGCCGACGCCGCCCCCGTGGTGGAGGGACACCCAGGTCGCGCCGCTCGCGGTGTTGAGGAGGGCGTTCAGCAGGGGCCAGTCGGCGATGGCATCCGAGCCGTCCGCCATCGCCTCGGTCTCGCGGTACGGCGAGGCGACCGAGCCGGAGTCGAGGTGGTCGCGGCCGATCGCGACGGGGGCGGACAGCTCGCCGGAGGCGACCATCTCGTTGAACTTCAGGCCGGCGAGGTGGCGCTCCTTGTAGCCGAGCCAGCAGATGCGTGCGGGGAGACCCTCGAAGTGCACCTTCTCGCCGGCGGCGGTGATCCAGCGGCGGAGCTTCTCGTCGTTCGGGAAGAGCTCGAGGATGACCTTGTCGGTCGCGGCGATGTCGGCCGGGTCACCCGAGAGCGCCGCCCAGCGGAAGGGGCCGAGGCCCTCCGCGAAGAGAGGCCGGATGTAGGCCGGGACGAAGCCGGGGAAGGCGAACGCGCGGTCGTAGCCGCCAAGCTCGGCCTCACGGCGGATGGAGTTGCCGTAGTCGAACACCTCGGCGCCGGCATCCTGGAACTCGACCATCGCCTTCACATGGGCGGCCATCGAGGCGCGCGACAGGCGAGTGAACTCCTCCGGGTCGTCGGCGGCAGCGCGCTGCCAGTCCTCGAGGGAGACCTCGACGGGCAGGTAGCTGAGCGGGTCGTGCGCGCTGGTCTGGTCGGTGACGATATCGACGGCGACGCCACGCGCGAGGATCTCCGGGAAGATGGTCGCGGCGTTGCCGACGAGGCCGACCGACAGCGGGCGCCGCTCGGCCTTGGCGGCGAGCACGCGCTCGATCGCGTCGTCGAGGTCGTCGGTCATCTCGTCGAGGTAGCCGTGCTCGACGCGGCGGCGCAGGCGGCCGGGGTCGACGTCGACGATGAGGACGGCGCCCTCGTTGAGGGTGACGGCGAGCGGCTGCGCGCCGCCCATGCCGCCGGCGCCGCCGGTGAGGGTCAGGGTGCCGGCGAGCGTCCCACCGAAGCGCTTCGTCGCGACCGCGGCGAACGTCTCGTACGTGCCCTGCAAGATGCCCTGCGTCCCGATGTAGATCCACGACCCGGCCGTCATCTGCCCGTACATCGTGAGGCCGAGGGCCTCGAGGCGGCGGAACTCTGGCCACGTGGCCCAGTCTCCGACGAGGTTCGAATTGGCGATGAGTACGCGCGGCGCCCACTCATGGGTACGGAAGACGCCGACGGGCTTGCCGGACTGCACGAGCAGCGTCTCGTCCGACTCGAGCGTCTCGAGAGTGCGGACGATCGCGTCGTACGCCTCCCAGCTGCGCGCGGCACGTCCGGTGCCACCGTAGACGACGAGATCCTCGGGGCGCTCCGCGACCTCGGGATCGAGGTTGTTCATGAGCATCCGCAGCGGGCCCTCGGTCTGCCAGCTCTTCGCGGTGAGCCGGTTGCCTCGGGCGGCGCGGATGGTGCGGGTCTCGGATCCGGAAGTCGTCATGCAGACAGTGAACCCGCTTCGCGCCGCTTCATGTGGGGATGCCGTGGGGTTATCGTCTCATATATGGGACAGAGTCCGCCGCCCGCCGTGCCCGCCGTCCGACAGGCGCTGCGCGTGCTCAGCCATCTCGGCGCGCAGCGGGGGCCCGTGCCCGCTTCGGCCGTCGCCCGCGACCTCGGCATTCCTCGCTCCGCGTGCTACCGCATCCTCACCGCCCTGGTCGATCACGGCTATGCCATCCACTACCCCGAGGACCGCCGCTATGGCCTCGGCTACGCGGCCTACGAGCTGAGTTCCGGGTTCAGCCGGCAGGCGCCCCTGTCGCGCCTGGGCGCCCCGATCCTCGCCGCCCTCGTGGACCACGTCGGCGAGACGGCGCATCTCGGGGTGCTCGATGGCACCGACGTCATCTATCTGCTCGAGCAGCGGGCGCCGCACCGGCCGGTGCTCATCACCGACGTCGGCGTGCGCCTTCCCGCCCACCAGACCGCGACGGGCAGGTCGCTGCTCGCGTGCCTGCCCGCGACACAGCTGCGGGCCCTCTACGTGGAGGATCCCGTCGACCGCCGCAGCGCGCGCCCGTTCCGGGACCTGCCGCACCTGCGGCGCACCCTCGGTGAGGTCACCAGGGCGGGCTTCGCCGCCGAGAGCGGCGAGGTCAGCGACGGGTTCGCGTCGGTCGCCGTCGCGATCCGCGACCGCAACGGCTGGCCCGCGGCGAGCCTGGCGGTCACCTTCCCGCATGGCAACGTGCCGGAAGAATCCTGGCCCGACCTCGCGCACCGCATCGAGCGGTTCGCGAGCGAGCTCGGCCGCCGGCTCAGCGGCGCCGCCCCCGCGCGGTAGCGGGCGCTCAGGCCGACTGCGGGATGCCGACGGTGCGATGCGCGTGGCGCACGAGGTAGTCGGTGAGGGCGAAGGACGCCGCCACCGCGCGGACCGCGTCGCGCTCGATGATCGACGTGAGGATCTCTGCGTGCGCACGGGCGCCTGCGGCGATCTCATCCTGCTCGTCGTCGATGTTGACGAGCCAGAAGCGGCGCGAGAGGGTCTGCAGCGGCGTCATCGCGTCGACGAGGAACTCGTTGTGGGTTGCCTTCGAAATGAGCTGATGCGTCTGCTTCACCGAATCGGCGTAGCCCTCGAGCGTGAATTCGGCCGCCTGCAGGTAGGCGAGCATCTTCCCCATCGCGTCACGCTCGGCCCTCTTCGCGCGAACGCACGCGAGTTCGACGGCGAGGGCCTCGAGGGGGCGACGGATCTCGAGCAGCCGCAGCTGCGACTCGACCGTGATCTCCGGGACGAACACGCCGCGGTTCGGGTGGATCTGCACGACGCGGTCGCGGGCGAGGCGCTGCAGTGCCTCGCGGACCGGGGTGCGACCGAGGCCGGTGGCTTCCATGAGCGACGCCTCGGACACGAGGGTCGCCGACGTGATCTGCTGCGAAGTGATCATGTCCTCGATGGCGTCGTACGCCTGATCGGCGAGACTCTTCTGTGCCACGGTCACCATCCTTCGCTCGCCCCGGGCGGATTCCACATTTTACAGGGCCGTAACAACAACCCTCTGGCATACGACCGGTATATCGGTAATGTGGCGCCCACGCGGCTCACGGTGAGCCGCCGATTTGAGGAGGAAAGACATGTCGACCGACGCGCAGTTGCACGCGGGTGAGGCCATCGAGCATCGCACCATCGACTGGATCCCCCCGACAGAGCGCCACGGGAGGCCGGGGTCGCTCTTCTTCGTATGGTTCGCCGCGAACACGTCCATCACTGCCCTCGTGACGGGCGCCCTGTTCGTGATCCTCGGCAACTCGCCGCTGTGGTCTATCCCGGCGATCATCATCGGCAACGTGCTCGGCGGTTGGGTGACGGCGCTGCACTCCGCGCAGGGTCCCAAGCTGGGAGTGCCGCAGATGATCCAGAGCCGTGCGCAGTTCGGTTACTATGGCGCGATCCTGCCGCTGGTGCTCGCCCTGTTCATCTACCTGGGCTTCTATGCGACCGGTCTCGTGCTCGGCGGGCAGGCGCTCGGATCGCTCCTGAACGTCGACCCGAAGGTGGGCGCCGCCATCTTCGCCGTCTTCTCCACCGTGCTCGCGATCATCGGATACCGCTGGATCCACCGGGTCTCGCACTTCGCGACGGTCCTGAGCGGTGTCGTGTTCATCGTGCTGCTGTTCGTCATCCTCGCCGCTCCGGATGCCGCCGCTACGATCGGCAACGGGGAGTTCGCGCTCGCGCCGTTCATCCTCGGTATCTCGCTCTCGGCGTCGTGGCAACTCACCTTCGGCCCCTACATCGCCGACTACAGCCGCTACCTGCCGGAGTCGACGCCGCAGCGCGCCACGATCGGGTGGACCTTCCTCGGGAGCGTCCTCGGCGCCTCCCTCGCGATGAGCATCGGAGCGCTGGCCGCCGCGGTGGGCGGCGCCGCGTTCTCCGACAATCAGGTGCTGTATCTGGCCGGCCTCCTCGGCGGGTTTGGCTGGATCGTGTCGATCACGGTCGTCATCGGCAAGCTCGTCGGCAACACGCTGAGCTCGTATGGCGGGTTCATGTCGCTCGCGACGATCGTGACGGCCCTCGGCCGGAAGGACGTCGTGACCGCGCGCTCCCGCGCCGTGTACGTCGTGATCATCTCGGCGATCGCCTACGCGATCGCGGCGCTCGCGACCGACAACTTCCTCGGGAACTTCACGAACTTTCTGCTGTTCCTGCTGTACTTCATCACGCCGTGGTCGGCGATCAACCTCGTCGACTTCTACCTGATCCGCCACAAGGAGTACGACATCGCGGCGCTGTTTGATCCGAACGGCCCCTACGGCAAGGTCAACGGTCTCGCGTTCATCGCGTACTTCGCCGGCATCCTCGTGCAGATCCCGTTCATGAACAGCTCCCTGTACGTGGGCCCGATCGCCAACCTGTTCGGCGGCGCGGAAGTCGCGTGGCTCATCGGCCTCGTCGTCTCCGGCTTCATCTTCTACTGGTTCAACCCGGCCCGCCGCGGCTCGCTCGCGACACGCACCCGCTGAGCCGACCCCTCCCCATCAGAAAGCGCCGCACCATGAAGTTCGATCCGGCTCGCGAGAAGAGCCCCACCCCGCATTCACCCTTCAAGGGACTGACCGTCCCGCGTCCGATCGGCTGGCTCTCGAGCGTCAGCAGAAAGGGCGTGGAGAACCTGGCCCCCTACAGCCAGTGGCAGAACCTCACTTTCGACCCCCCGATGGTGATGTTCGCGGCGAACCAGTACCCCGACGGACGTCGCAAGGACACCGTCATCAATGCCGAGGAGACCGGCTGGTTCGTCTGGAACATGGCTACCTGGGCGCTGCGCGACGCCGTCAACATCAGCGCGATGGCGCTGCCGCCGGAGGTCAGCGAATTCGACCACGCCGGCGTCACCCGCCGCGCCGCCGATCTGTCGGCAGCACCCATGGTCGCCGAGAGCCCCTTCCACTTCGAGTGCAAGTACCTCTCGACGCACCGCCTCAAGGGCAACTCGACGGTGGGCACGATCGACGTCGTCTATGCGACGGTCGAACGCATCCACATGGACGAGAACTCCCTGACCCCCGACGGACGCGTCGACATCGCCAAGGTGCGCCCGATCGCCCGGATGGGCTACTTCGACTACACCGTCGTCGACTCGACGTTCGAGATGCGCGTCCCCGGCGCAGACTCGGACGCCCAGGCCGGCCTCGGCGGCGAGCCCATGGGCTTCTCCGCCGAAGGCTGATTCGCGGATCCGCCGACTCTCCGCCGCGCGCCGACCCCCCACCACCGGCGTTTCCTCTGGACACCCTGCGGCACCCCAGGCGAGTAGGTGGATCCTCTCCGCGACGCCCGCGTGCGCTCCCCCAGCGCCCGCGGGCGTCGTGCTGCGCCCACGGAAGCCGACGAGGGGAACTGGTGCATCAG
>NZ_MKRU01000035.1:0-13886 GCF_001897985.1 Microbacterium sp. 69-7
TACCGCAACCGCCACAACTACCGCCTCCGCATGCTCCTCGCCGCCGGCGGACTCACCCCATGACCCCCACCGAATGTCCGAAGAGCCCACAATGTGACCTACCTCGCCTATCCGATCCGCGCCGGCGTCGGCGACAAGTTCGCCAACTCGCAGCTGATCGCCACCTACCTCACCGCGATCCGTGTGTTCGAGGCCGAGCGCGCGCCGGCCGGCTCGACGAACGCCGCCGCCGAGACCGGTGACTGGTTCATCCTCGAGCAGCTGTTCACGACGCAGGCGGCCGACGGCACCACGACCCAGGAGTGGATGAACCGCGCGAGCGCCGCCGACGCCACCCTGCGTCTGCAGCAGTGGCTGAGCGACGACGGCTACACCGCGGACGACATCGCGCGGATCGTCGCCCTCACCGGATCGCCGGAGGTTGCGGCATCCCTCCAGCACGCACGCGACGTCGTCGAGAACGAGATCCGGACCGTATCGATCCCGTCGCTGATCGCCGGTGGAGGGCTTCACGCCGGGCTCGTCGACGTCGACACCCTGCGGGGCCTCGGCTGAGCCGCCGCCACCCTGTGCGAGAATCGAGGAACACGGCGGCGCAGGTCCGCCAGGCCCTGGGAAGGGCATCAGGAAGCAGGAGTGTCGGTGGCGGATAAGACGCGGGGGACGAAGAAGGCCCTCTCGGAGGACGTGCCCATCGGTCCCACCGGTCGGCCGTACCAGGGCTTCCCGACCCCGCCGCCGCTGTCGGCGCACGGCCCCGCGCGCATCATCGCCCTCTGCAACCAGAAGGGCGGCGTCGGCAAGACGACGACCACGATCAACCTGGCCGCCTCGCTCGCCCAGTACGGGCGTCGCGTGCTCGCCATCGACTTCGACCCCCAGGGTGCGCTGTCGGCGGGCCTGGGCATCCAGACCCACGACATCCCCACGATCTACGACCTGCTCCTGGACACGAAGCGCGATCCGCACGAGACGATCGTGCACACCTCGGTCGAGGGTCTCGATGTCATCCCGGCCAACATCGACCTGTCGGCGGCGGAGGTGCACCTCGTCAACGAGGTCGCCCGCGAGACGATCCTCGCGCGCGTGCTGCGCAAGGTCGCGGGGGAGTACGACGTCATCCTCATCGACTGCCAGCCGTCGCTGGGACTGCTCACGGTCAACGCCCTCACGGCGAGCCATGGTGTGCTCATCCCGCTGGAGTGCGAGTTCTTCGCCCTGCGCGGCGTCGCGCTGCTCATCGAGACGATCGACAAGGTGCGCGACCGGCTCAACCCGGCGATCGAGCTGGACGGTGTGCTCGCGACGATGTACGACCCGCGGACGCTCCACTCGCGCGAGGTGCTCGAGCGGGTCGTGGAAGCGTTCGGCGACGACGTCCTGGAGACGGTGATCGGGCGCACGGTGAAGTTCCCGGACGCGTCGGTGTCGGGCGTTCCCATCACCACGTTCGCCCCGGAGCACGCCGCCGCCCAGGCCTACCTGCGCCTCGCGCGGGAGCTGGTGGCTCGTGGCGCCGTCGCCTGAGGACCCCGAGGTCATCACCGCCGAGACTCCGACCGCCCCGGAGGGCGAGCCGACCGGGTTCCGGGTCTCGCTGGGCAACTTCGACGGTCCGTTCGATCTGCTGCTGACGTTGCTCGGCACGCACGAGTTGGACATCACCGAGATCTCGCTCAGCAAAGTCACCGACGAGTTCATCTCGTACCTGAAGGGCCTCGAATCCGACGACGAGCTCGACCAGGCATCCGAGTTCCTCGTCGTCGCCGCGACCCTGCTGGACATGAAGGTCGCGGGCCTGCTGCCGCAGGGCGAGCTGGTGGATGCCGAGTCCGTCGCCCTGCTGGAGGCGCGCGACCTGCTGTTCGCGCGGCTGCTGCAGTATCGGGCGTTCAAAGAGGTGTCGGCCTGGTTCGAACGGAGCCTGCGTCGCGAAGACCGGCGGCACGTGCGTGCGGTGCGCCTCGACGAGAAGTACCGTCGTGCCGTTCCGGAGCTCGTCTGGACGCTGTCCAAGGAGGACTTCGCAGCCCTCGCGATGCTCGCCTTCGCACCGAAGGAGATTCCGCACGTCGGACTCGACCACCTCCACGCGCCGCTCGTGTCCATCCGCGAGCAGGCCGCGATCGTCGTGACGCTGCTGCGCGACGCGGGAACCCTCAACTTCCGGGAGCTCGTCGCCGGGGTCGCACAGACCGGCGTCGTCGTCGCCCGCTTCCTCGCGGTGCTCGAGCTCTACCGTCACGCCGCCCTCTCGTTCGAGCAGCTCGAGCCGCTCGGCGAGCTGACCCTGCGCTGGACCGCCGAGCGGTGGTCCGAAGAGAACCTCGCCACCTTGGGAGCCGACTATGACCACTGAGACCGACAGCGACACCGCCCCACCGGTGCGCTCGCCGGCGCCCGCTGACGTCGCGCGCCGCATCGAGGCCATCCTGCTGATCGTCGACGAGCCGCAGAGCCTCGTCGCCCTCGCCGCCGCCGTCGGCGCCCCGGTGCCGGCCGTGCGTCAGGCCGTCGAGGGACTCGTCGCCGACTACGACGGCGAGACGGGCGGCCCTCGCCGCGGCTTCGAGCTTCGCGAAGTGGGTGGCGGCTGGCGGCTGTACGTGCGCGATGAGCACGACGACCTCATCGCCGAGTACGTCGGCGGCCAGGCCCCGTCGCGCCTGTCACAGGCGGCGCTGGAAACGCTCGCGGTGATCGCGTACAAGCAGCCGGTGACCCGCAGTCAGGTCGCCTCGATCCACGCCGTGAACGTCGACTCGGTGGTGCGCACGCTGCTTGCGCGCGGTCTCATCACCGAGCTGTTCACCGACCCCGAGACCGGGGCGATCAACTACGGCACGACCGATGCGCTGCTGGTGAACCTGGGCATCAACTCCCTCGACGAGCTGCCGCACATCTCGCCGCTGCTCGACGACGGCTCGGACGGTTTCGACGCGGAGGTGCTGCGATGACGAACACAGCGGATGCCGAGGGCGTGCGCCTGCAGAAGGTGCTCGCCAACGCGGGGGTGGCCTCGCGCCGCGTCTGCGAGCAGTACATCGTCGAAGGCCGCATCCGGGTGAACGGAGAGGTCGTCACCGAGCTCGGGCGCCGCATCGACCCGGCATCCGACCTCGTCGACGTGGACGGCACGGCGATCCAACTCGACACCACCAAGCGCTACGTCATGCTCAACAAGCCGACCGGCGTCGTCTCGTCGATGAAGGACGAGCAGGGCCGCCCCGACCTGCGCCGTTTCACGAAGGACTGGGACGAGCGGCTCTACAACGTCGGCCGGCTGGATGCCGAGACCTCGGGACTGCTCGTGCTGACCAACGACGGCGAGCTCGCCCATGTGCTGGCGCACCCCTCGTTCGGGGTGACGAAGGTCTACATCGCGAAGGTCACCGGTCGCGTGACGGCCCAGACGATCGCGCAGCTGACGACGGGCGTCGACCTGGAGGACGGACCCATCGCAGCCGACAAGGCGCGCCTGCTTGACACCTCCGGCGGCACCTCGCTGGTCGAGCTCACGCTGCACTCCGGGCGCAACCGCATCGTCCGGCGCATGATGGCGGCCGTGGGCCACCCCGTCGTCGACCTCGTGCGGCGTCAGTTCGGGCCGCTGCACCTGGGAACCCTCCCGGCGGGGCGGGCCCGCGAGTTGACTACAGTGGAACGCGGCGCGCTGCTCACCGTGGCGCGCCAGGCGGCGCCCACGCCGCCCGGGGACAGCTGAGGCGGAAGAACAGTGACCGAACAGGCCGTTGCCGATGCACGCGCGCGTGCGGCTCGCACCTCCGGCACGGTCCGGATCGTCGGTGCCGGGCTGCTCGGTGCCAGCATCGGCCATGCGTTGCGCGCGATCGGCGTCGACGTCGCGCTCGCCGACGCGTCGCCCGCGCAACTGCGGCTCGCCGTCGACTACGGCGCGGGTCGCGCGGCCGCCGACGGTGACCGCCCGCTGCTCGTGGTCGTCGCCGTCCCGCCGGACGTCGTCGCCGACGTCGTCGAGCGCGAACTGGCCGCGTTCCCGGATGCCGTCGTCACCGATGTCGCGAGCGTGAAGCTCGATCCGCTCCGCGAACTGCGCCGACGCGGCGTCGACCTCACGCACTACATCGGCTCGCATCCGATGGCCGGGCGCGAGCGCGGCGGCGCCATCTCGGCGCGCGCCGACATCTTCGTGGGCCGCCCCTGGGTCGTGTGCCGCGACGAGGAGACCCCGGCATCCGATCTCGCACTCGTCGAAGGGCTCGCGCTCGACCTCGGCGCGACGCCCATCGAGATGACGCCCGACGAGCACGACCGCGCGGTCGCGCTCGTGTCGCACGTGCCGCAGCTGGTGGCGTCGCTGCTCGCGGGCCGGTTCGTCGACGCGCCCGACGGCTCGCTGCGGCTGGCCGGACAGGGCGTGCGCGACACGACCCGTATCGCGGCCTCCGCGCCGGAGCTGTGGGTGCAGATCCTCGGTGCGAACTCCGCCCCCGTCGTCGACGTGCTCGACGCTCTCTCCGACGACCTGCGTGCCGTCGCGGACGCCCTGCGCGCCCCCGAGGCCCCCGGCGCGCGCCGCGCCGTCGCCGACACCATCCGCCGCGGCAACGACGGTGTGGAGCGCCTGCCCGGCAAGCACGGGCAGAACCGCCGGTACGAGAGCCTCGTCGTCATGGTCGACGACACGCCGGGTCAGCTCGGCCGCCTGTTCGGCGAGCTCGGGGAGCTGGGGGTCAACGTCGAAGACCTGCGCCTGGAGCATTCGCCCGGTGCGCAGTTCGGTCTGGCCGAGATCAGTGTCGACCCGACGATCCTCCGTCACGCCGAGGACGGCCTGACGGCGCGCGGCTGGAAGATCGCGAGCCTGCCCTCATGACCGTCACGATCGCCATCGACGGGCCCGCGGGCTCGGGCAAGTCCAGCGTGTCCAAGCAGGTGGCGCGCGCCCTCGGCTACGGCTACCTCGACACCGGCGCCGCCTACCGAGCCCTCGCATGGCACGTGCTGGCGCGGGGCGCCGGTGCCGCATCCGACACGGCGGACGAGGCGGTCGTGGTGGCCGCGGCATCCGACTTCCCCTACGCCATCTCGCTCGACCCCGACGACTACTGGGTGCGGGTGGGGGAGACCGACGTCACCGCCGCGATCCGCGAGCCGCGGGTGACCGCCGCCGTCAGCGGCGTCGCCCGCGTTCCCGCCGTGCGTGCGCAGGTCAACGAGCTGTTCCGCCGGCTCGTCCGCAACTCGGGCCGGCCCGGGGTCGTCGTGGAAGGCCGCGACATCACCACCGTTGTCGCCCCCGACGCGCCGGTGCGGATCCTCCTCACCGCCGCACCCGAGGTGCGCGCCGCCCGGCGCAGCGCCGAGCTGTCCGGCGAGGATGCCGATGCCGTCGCCGCGGCACTTCACCGCCGGGATGCCGCCGACAGCACCGTCGTCGACTTCCTCACCGCCGCCGACGGCGTCACGGTCGTCGATTCGACCGAACTCGATTTCGCTCAGACCGTGGAGGCCGTCCTCGACGTGATCTCTGCGACTGACCCCACCCCACAGGAGAACCACGATGGCCGCTGAAGACGAGTACGAGGCCGGTCCCGACCAGATCGAGGAGAAGCTCGCGAACCTCGACGAGGAACTCGCGGAACAGCGGGCGGCGGCGCTGCGCGCCTCGCTCGCCGATTACGACCTGGATGATGAGGACGACGACCTGCTCGCGGGCTTCACCGCCGGCGGCGAGGTCGTCGAGATGCTGCCCGCGCTGCCCGTCGTTGCGATCGTCGGACGGCCGAACGTCGGCAAGTCGGCGCTCGTGAACCGCATCCTCGGCCGCCGCGAAGCGGTCGTCGAAGACACCCCGGGCGTGACGCGGGACCGCGTCACCTACAAGGCCGAGTGGATGGACCGCCGTTTCTCGCTCGTCGACACCGGCGGGTGGGAGCCCGACGCCCGCGGCATCGACCGCTCCGTCGCCGCGCAGGCAGAGGTCGCCATCGACCTCTGCGACGTCGTGCTGTTCGTCGTCGACGCCATGGTCGGCGCCACCGCGACCGACGAGGCCGTCGTGAAGCTGCTGCGCACGACCAAGAAGCCCGTCTTCCTCGTCGCCAACAAGATCGACGACGCCCGCCAGGAGCCCGAGGCTGCGGCGCTGTGGAACCTGGGCCTGGGCGAGCCGCACCCCGTGTCGGCCATTCACGGTCGCGGGGTCGCCGACCTGCTCGACGAGGTCATGAAGGTACTCCCGGAGGTCTCGGCCGTCGCCAAGGGCGAGCTCGGCGGCCCGCGTCGCGTCGCGATCCTCGGCCGCCCGAACGTCGGCAAGTCCTCGCTGCTGAACAAGGCCGCCGGTGAGGAGCGCGTCGTCGTCAACGAGCTCGCCGGCACCACCCGCGACCCGGTGGACGAGATCGTCGAGCTCGGCGGCAAGCTGTGGCGCTTCGTCGACACCGCCGGCATCCGCCGCCGTGTGCACCTGCAGCAGGGCGCCGACTTCTACGCGTCGCTTCGCACCTCCGCCGCGCTCGAGAAGGCCGAAGTGGCCGTCGTCGTGCTCGACGTCTCGCAGTCGATCAGCGTGCAGGACCTCAACATCATCGACCTGGTGCTCGAGTCGGGCCGTGCGCTCGTGCTCGCCTTCAACAAGTGGGACCGCCTGAACGACGACGACATGGAGAACTCCGACCGGCGCCGCTACCTCGAGCGCGAGATCGAGCAGGACCTCGCACACGTCGCGTGGGCTCCGCGCGTGAACATCTCCGCGCGCACCGGTCGTCACCTCGACAAGCTCGTCCCGGCGCTGGAGACGGCGCTGGAGTCGTGGGATCAGCGCATTCCGACCGGAAAGTTCAACGCGTTCCTCGCCGAGCTCATCGCGGAGCACCCGCATCCGCTGCGCGGAGGCAAGCAGCCGCGCATCCTGTTCGGCACGCAGGCGGGCACCCGTCCGCCGACGTTCGTGCTGTTCACCACCGGATTCCTCGACCCGGGCTACCGCCGGTTCATCCAGCGGCGCCTGCGCGAGATCTTCGGCTTCGAGGGCACCCCGATCGTCGTCAACATGCGGGTGCGCGAGCGTCGCCAGCGCTGAGTCCCGCTGTCGCCGTGGCGGGCCGTCTGTGGTGCCGGCGCGGGCTGTGGCGGCGGCGCGCCGCTGACCGAACTGCAAGGCCTCTGCGCCGACACGCGGTGTGATGCGCGGATGCAGCGGCGTGTCGCCCCGCATCCCTTGCAGTTCGGGTGGGTGGGTGGCCGGCCGGGCCGCGCGCCGAGCGGGCTCGGCCGAGCCGGCTGGTCTGTCGGCTCGCGGGGGGTTGGTCACGCCAGGTGCTTCGTCCCGGTCGTCGAGCGAATGGCGCCGGCCGGTGTCACCCGAACTGCAAGGCCTCAGCGCCGACATGCGGTGTGGTGCGCGGATGCCGCGGCGTGTCGCCCCGCATCCCTTGCAGTTCGGGTGGGTGGGCGGCCGGGCGGAGGGCTTGTAGTTCGGGCAGTGGCCAGCGCGACGGCGCCACGCGCGCTCGCCCCGGTCCCGGTCGTTGAGCGAGCGGCGCAGCCGCGAGTCGACACGCGCCGGCGTCAGCGGATGACCAGCGAGCGGAACCGCTCCACCGGCAGGTCGTCCAAGCGCAGGGGAGCAGCCTCGGCATCCGTCGTGCTCACGCGGGGCAGCGGCTGTCGCGCTCCCGTCTCGCGGAACCGCTGCACGGCCCACGTGTCGACGCCCGCGTCGGCGAGACGGCATCCGAGCTCGCGGAGTGCCGCGTCGTCGATCGCCGCCGGGTGCACGGTCGTGCGCACCTCGTAGTCGAGCGGGTGATCCGACCCCGCGCGCAGCAGCCGGTTGCCGAGCACGAGCTCCAACGATCGCCACGCATGGGCTCCACTGGGAGCGCGACCGGTGACGTTGGCGTAGTCGTCGGGCGTGGCTTTGATGTCCAGGCCCACCCAGTCGACGAACGGCAGCGCCTGGGCCAGCAGCCCCGGGTAGGCGCCCGCGGTGTGCAGGCCCACGCGGAAGCCGAGCGAGCGCACCATCTGCATCGCCGGAACGAGTGCGTGCTGCAGCGTGGGCTCGCCGCCGGAGAACACGACGCCGTCGAGCAGCCCCATCCGGTCGCACAGCAGATCGGTGACGTCCGCCCACGACACCGCGCCCTCGGCCCGCGGATCGATGAGCGCGGGATTGTGGCAGTAGAAGCAGCTCCACGGGCAGCCTTGCAGGAAGACCGTCGCGGTCATCATGTCGGGCCAGTCCACGGTCGAGAACGGCGTGACCCCCGCAATGTTCAGTTCACAGGCTGCAGCGGTGCGGACCATGTCGCCTCCTCGGCGGGAAGGGCAGCGGAGAAGTACTCCCGCTCTTCAGCTTCGCCCTTCTTGCCGACGTTGAAGCTGGCGATCGGCCGGAAGTAACCCATCACGCGGGTCCACACCTCGCACGCGGCGCCGCAGTCGGGGCACTGCTCGTGGTGGCCGGACCGGTAGCCGTGACGGGGACAGATCGAGAAGGTCGGCGTCACCGTGATGTACGGCAGCCGGAAGCGCGACAGTGATCGGCGGACGAGTTCGCGGCAGGCCTCGGCGGACGGCATCGCTTCTCCCATGTAGAGGTGCAGCACCGTTCCGCCGGTGTACTTCGCCTGCAGCGCCTCTTGCATCTGCATGGCGAGGAAGGGGTCGCTCGTGTAGCCGACGGGCAGCTGCGACGAGTTCGTGTAGTACGGGTTGTCGGCGGTGCCGGCGTGGCGGATGCCGGGAAGCCGCGCGATGTCTTCCTTCGCGAACCGGTAGGTGGTTCCTTCGGCGGGCGTCGCCTCGAGGTTGAACATGTGCCCGGTCTGCTCCTGGAACTCGACCATGCGCTCGCGGACGTGGTCGAGCAGGCGCGTCGCCAGGCTCATGCCGCGTGCGGTGGTGATGTCGTCGGCGTCGCGCGTGAAGTTGCGGACGTACTCGTTGAGGCCGTTGACGCCGATGGTCGAGAAGTGGTTGTCGAGCGTACCGAGGTAGCGCTGCGTGTAGGGGAAGAGGCCGCCGTCGAGGTGGTGGGCGATGACGGCGCGCTTGGCGACGAGGCTGTCTCGAGCGATCTCGAGAAGCTCGTCGAGGCGGGCGATGACGGCATCCTCGTCGCCGGAGTGCACGAACCCGAGGCGCGCGCAGTTGACGGTCACGACGCCGATCGACCCGGTCTGCTCGGCCGAGCCGAAAAGCCCGTTGCCGCGCTTGAGCAGTTCGGTGAGGTCGAGCTGCAGGCGGCAGCACATCGAGCGGATCATGTGCGGGTCGAGGTCGGAGGTCACGAAGTTCTGGAAGTAGGGCAGGCCGTACTTCGCCGTCATCCCGAAGAGGGCGTCGGTGTTGGCGCCGTGCCAGTCGAAGTCCTTCGTGATGTTGTACGTGGGGATGGGGAACGTGAAGGCGCGCCCGTCCTGGTCACCATCGGTCATCACGTCGATGAAGGCGCGGTTGATGACGGCCATCTCCTCGGCCAGGTCGCCGTACGCGAACACCTGCACCTGACCGCCGACGAGGGGGTGCTGATCGGCGAGGTCGTCGGGGCACACCCAGTCGAACGTCAGGTTGGTGAACGGGGTCTGCGTGCCCCAGCGCGAGGGCACGTTGAGGTTGAAGATGAACTCCTGCATCGCCTGGCGCACCTCGTCGTAGCTCAGGTCGTCGATGCGCACGTAGGGGGCGAGGTAGGTGTCGAACGAGCTGAACGCCTGCGCGCCGGCCCACTCGTTCTGCAGCGTTCCCAGGAAGTTGACGAGCTGGCCGAGCGCGCTGGAGAAGTGGCGGGGCGGAGCGGAAGCGATCTTTCCGGGCACGCCGTTGAAGCCCTGTTCGAGCACCATCCGCAGCGACCACCCGGCGCAGTAGCCGGCGAAGACGTCGAGGTCGTGGATGTGGAGGTCGCCTTCGCGGTGCGCGGTGCCCGCCTCGGGCGCGTAGACCTCGTCGAGCCAGTAGTTGGCGATGAGCTTTCCCGCCGCGTTCAGGATCATGCCGCCCAGCGAGTATCCCTGGTTCGCGTTTGCGTTGACCCGCCAGTCCGCGCGGGCAAGGTACTCATCGATGGTCTCGGCGACGGAGACGGAACGGGGGGAGGTCATGATGATCCTGCCTTCGATATGTAGGGAGGTGAGGTTGGTCTGACCACAATATGTGGGGGTCCGAATTGCTGTCTCGCCCAGATATGGGCGTGTCGCGGAGTCATGCGCCGTGCAAAAACGCGCCTCGCTGCTCTCGCTTGCACCGCGGTGTGACAGGCTGGGCGGGTGACGATCGTGTCTCCCGCCCCCGGAGAGCCGCGCCGCCCCGATGGGCCGCGCGATCCCGGTGATGCCTGGGTGATCGCAGACGACGGCACGAAGTACTGGGGTCGCTTCGGCGCGGCAGGTCTTCTCGCGTTCGACCCCGAGCGCGGGGTGCTGCTGCAGCATCGCGTGGCGTGGAGCCACTTCGGCGACACGTGGGGGCTGCCGGGTGGTGCGCGCCATCAGGACGAGTCTGCGTGCGAGGGAGCGTTGCGGGAGTCGGCTGAAGAGGCGGGAGTGCCGGCATCCGCTGTCCGGCCCCGGCTGATCAGCCTGTACGACGTCGGCGTGTGGAGCTACGCGACCGTTGTCGCGGATGTCATCGAGCCGTTCCAGGCGGTCATCAGCGATCCGGAGAGCCGTGAGCTGGCGTGGGTGCCGGTGGATGCCGTCGACTCGTATCCGCTGCATCCCGGCTTCGCCGCGTCGTGGCCGCTGTTGCGGTCGCTGCTTCAGGTGCACCCGGTCGTGGTGGTGGACGCGGCGAACGTGGTCGGTTCGGTGCCCGATGGCTGGTGGAAGGATCGGGCCGGTGCGACCGCACGGCTGCTGGAGCGGCTGCGCGTACGGGCGGTGCGAGGGATGGATGCCGGGCGGCTGGATCTTCGCGCGGATGTGTGGTTTCCCGAGGTGCGCGTCGTGGTCGAGGGGCAGGCGCGGGCTGTCGAGGAGGTTCCGGGCGTCGCGGTGGTGCGCGCGGACGCTGAGGGTGACGACGCGATCGTCGCGGAAGTGGCCGCGCTCACTGCTGCGGGGCGGCGTGTGGTCGTGGTAACGAGCGATCGGGAACTGCGGGCGCGCGTGGGCGCGCTCGGTGCGGCGGCGCACGGGCCGTCGTGGCTCGACCTCGACTGAGGTCGCCGGGCGGTCAGTCGTCGTCGGTCGCGTAGCCGGTGACAGCGTCGCGTCCGCGCAGCCGATCGATGTCGCGGCGCTCGCGTTTGGTGGGCCTTCCTGCGCCGCGGTCGCGGACGGCGAGCAGCGCCACGCGCTCGCGTGGCGGCGTGCGGTCTTCGGCGGCGAGGGCGGCGATCGGCGCTCCCACACGTTTCGTCAGCAGTTGTCGCACGACCAGCATCCGGTCGAAGCCGGCGATGCGTACGCGGATCTCATCGCCGATGCGCACGGGTTGTGAGGCTTTCGCCTTCTCTCCGCCGATGCGCACGTGGCCGGCGCGGCATGCCGTGGTTGCGGCGGAACGGGTCTTGTAAACGCGCACGGCCCACAGCCAGCTGTCGATGCGGACGGACGGCTCGCTCATCCCTCGATTCTGCCGTGTCGATCTCGTGTCCAGTCACGCCACCGTGAGCGAGACGATCGGTCGTGTGGGGCCGGGTCTGGCCACCTCGACGAAGCCCGCGTCGACGAAGCTCGAGAGCGCGCCGTGATAGAGATCGTTCGAGGAGGTCTTGCCGGCGCTGGTGTCGACGGGATAGCCCTCGACGACCCGTGCGCCGTGCGTACGCGCGTGGTCGACGGCGGCGTCGAGCAGGCGCCCCGCCAGACCCTGCCCACGGAACTCCTTCCGGACCACGAAGCACGTGATCGCCCAGACGGACTCGTCGTCGAACGGCTCTGGCGATTGCTGGAAAGCGCGCGTGGCGGCCAGACGCGGCTGATCCGGTCGTGGTGACACCTTGACCCACCCGGCGGCGACGCCGTCGAGGTACGCGATGAGCGCGGAGGCCGGGGAAGTGGCGAGGTCGCCCCGCAGCAGTTCGCGACGCTCGTCGGTCGTGGCGGCTTGGAAGTCCTTGTTGCGCAGCATCCACCACTGGCACCAGCACGAGGCGCCGTCGCCTCCGCCGGTGAGAGCGTGCTCCGCGTCGGCGAAGCGATCGACGGATGCCGGGAGGATCTCGATCTGGCTCATGAGCAGACCGTACTCCTGACTTGCGACACGCGTTCGCGAGTGCTCCACGAAACCGGTAGGATAGGGGAGTTGTCCGCGAGTGGACAGCAGACCGGGATGTGGCGCAGCTTGGTAGCGCACTTGACTGGGGGTTAAGTGGGTTTACCCCGCTCTGGTCGGCCCGAACAACTGAAAATCCATGCCACGGGCTGTGGCGCAGCTTGGTAGCGCACCTGACTGGGGGTCAGGGGGTCGCAGGTTCAAATCCTGTCAGCCCGACGTAAAAGCCCAGGTGAGAGTAGGTTTCTCGCCTGGGCTTCATCATGTCCGGGGGTCGTTCTCTGTGGTCCCCCTCTGGTCCCCCGGCGCTCTCGCCGGTGGTCGCCTGTGGACGAACTGATCGCCCAGAACCCGCGTCCTGTGGATATGGGGACCAAAAGGGGACCAGAACGCTTCCGGGAGCACTCCCGCGGGCGTCGGAGCGCATCACAGGCCCCTGGTCGCGGGGCTGCTGCGCCGGGCGTTCTTGCGTTGTCCGGCGGTGGAGAGGAAGGCGTTGGCCTGCTCGGCGGCGGAGGCGAGGTGGCGGTCGTCGGGGTGGAGATAGCCGCGCGTGGTCTCCATCGAGGCGTGCCCGAGGATGTCTTGCAGTACGTGCAGCGGGATGCCCGCGTCGGCCATCCAGGTTGCCCCGGTGTGGCGTAGGCCGTGCCGGGTGAGGTCGGGCAGTCCGAGCTTCGCGACGATGCCGTCCCAGTTGGTGGCGTCGCGGACGGTCGCGGTGGTGAGATAGCCGCCCTTCGGGCCGACCAGCAACGAGTCCTCGGGCTCCTTCCCGTCGGTGAGGCGTTCGAGCACTGGCCGGAGTGGTTCGAGGATCGGCACGCGGCGTTCTTTGCGGCTCTTGGTCGGTTTTGTAACCAGGCCGCCTTTGCCGGGGAAAACCTGCCGGCGGATCACGACGAGGTTCTTGCCGTAGTCCACGTCCCCGACCTGCAACCCGGAGACCTCCGAGGACCGTGCGGCGAGTAGCGCGGCGAGCATCACGAAGTCGCTGTAGGACTGATGCACCTTGCCGCACGCCCTGGCGAGGCGGTTGAGGGTCTTCATGTCCGGGATTGCGTGCGCCCGTGGGGAGGTGTGTTCGGCGGACTGGCCGCGGAAGGCGTTGCGGTTCAGGCTCCGCTTGGCGCGGTTCTTCGCAGGATTGATCTGGATCAGCCCGTCCCGCACGGCCTCATCGAGCACCCGCACGAGCGGGGCGATGGTGTTCTTGATGGTCGACGCGCCGTGACGCTGCTCCCACTCATCAATGGTGCGGTCGATGATCCCGGCGGTGATCTGGGTGACCGGCAGGTGCCCGAGCGCGGGCAGCACGCGCAGTTTCAGCCCGTACCCGTAGGTCTCGCCGGTGGAGGTCGGGTCCAGGCCCCGCGCCCACCGGTCGCCGATGGAGGTGACGAACTCCAGCAGCGTCATGGACACGTCCATGCCCTTGGTCGATGAGTTGCGGAGCTGGTCGAAGAACGCGTGCGCGGCCGCTTCGTCTCGCACGATTTCCGAGCGGATGACACGCCGCTTGGTGGTCGGGTCGGTCCACCGGGCTCGGGCGCGGATGCCGTAGGAGCGGCGCTCCATGTCTGTGGAGACCTTCACGCCGATCGGCGGGACCGGCTTGGGCTCGGCGGTCGGCTGCGGTTCAGCTCTGCGGGGCACGGTCGTGTTCCAGCTCG
>NZ_MKRU01000035.1:13958-16085 GCF_001897985.1 Microbacterium sp. 69-7
CTCACGACACTTCTCCGGTGTCCGGGTCGAGGTCGCGGTAGAACGCTTCCTCTGCCTCGCGGCGGGCCTGGACGTCGGCCATGACGAACTCCACGAACTCGGCGTCGCGGTCGGTGATCGGGATGTCCTCGATCGGGTCGCCGGGTTCCTCGCCGGGCCAGACAGTCTGCCGGGTGGGACGGTCGTGGTCGAGCCGGGTGCCGCAGGCGGCGACCCATTCGCGGAGCCGCTGGCGGGCGTCGGCGAAGTCGCGGTGCCAGCCGAGCGGTGCGCTGCCGTTCTGGTCCGGGTCGTAGGCGCAGAGCCAGTGAAGGTGCAGCGCGCTCAGCTCCCACAGCAGCTCCGGGTGCATGTGCCAGGCGGGCGGGATCACGGAGGCGGGGAGCCCGTAGGTGTGGCGTAGCCAGTCCACCCAGCGGTTGAGCTCCAACCACTCGGCCTCGGCGTCCTCGGCACTCAGCAGGTTCCAGTTGATCGGGTGCGGCGGCTCGGCGATCAGCGGCTCGTCGTAGCCGTCGTCGTCCATCTGGTCCACATCCGAGTCGGGAACATCGTTCGTCGTGGCGTCGCCACCGGGTTCGTCGGACATGCTGGGCTCCTGTCTGCTCTCCGGCGCCGGTTCGTGCCGGGCCGTTGTGGCGGGCAGGTGCTCCGTGCCGCGACCGGCGTTCAGGTGCCGGAACGACGGAGCAGGGCTTCGATCTCGGCACGGTCGGCGGCGAGCTGGCCGGCGTCGGGACGCTTGGGCCAGGGGTGCAGGTCGGTGACGATCGGGGCCGCGGAGCGCAGCAGCACGATCCCGGTCCCGAACGGGAGCCGGCGGATGCGGTCGGGCGGGAAGATCGGCACCCGGCGCACGGACCGCTGGTTGGAGCGGGTGCCGTGGTCGCCCAGCGTCACGGAGTCGGTGTATTCGTCGCGTTCGCCGACCAAGGCGCTCAGGTCTTGCAGGTCCCGGCTGTTGGAAGCCCCGCCGAGGATGACCTTGACGATCGAGGCGTCCCAGATCGCGTTCGCCTGGTGCTCGTTCCAATTGTCCCGCGCCTGCGCGAGCGATTGGAGCACCGGCATGGTCGTGATCCCCGACCCGCCGCCTTCGGCCATCAGCGTCGGCAGCGACGGCAACGGCGAGAGGTTGGCTATCTCATCCAAGGCCAGCAGCATCGGCGGATCGAGCCGGGCACCGGCCGACCGTGCGGCCAGGCGGCGGGCGGTCTCGATGAGGTCTTCCACGAGCGCGGCGACCAGCGCGGCGCTGGCTCCCGCACCGGACCCGGTTGCCAGCAGGAACAACGTGCCGCGGTCGCGGATGAACGCTTCGGGATCGAAGCCCTCACCGGGGCCGGGCGATACGGCGTCGAGCACGCGCGGGTCCGCGAGGGAGCCGAGAGCCAAGGAGACGCCCTGCCAGATCGAGTCGCGGGTGCGGGGGTCGGAGTCGATCATCGCTTCCAGAGACTCGGCCCACCCGGTCGCAGCCTGCGTGGAGCCGGTCAGGATCGCCACCGCGTCAGCGGCCGCGGTCGGATCGAGAGTCCACCTGAACAGCTCGGCGGGCGGCCGATGGTCGATCGCTGCCGCGTGCAGCAGGGCTTGGAGCGCGGCCCGTGTCTTGCCCTCCCAGAAGCCTCCGCCGTCGACGCCGCCTGCGGACAGGCCGGTGCCGGCGGCGAGCCCGGTGGCGCGGATCATCGCCGTCTGCGGCGACTCGCAGCCCCGGATCGGTGACCAGCGCAGACCGGCGGGCAGACCCTCGGCCAAGTGTTGCGGGTCGAAGATCGCGACGGGGCCGATCCTGCGACGGGCGCGCATGGTCGCGGTGAGGTTGTCCGGCCTGGTCGAGGTGACGACGACGGCGCCGGGCGCGTCGAGGATCGCCGGGATCACCAGATGCAGGCCCTTCCCGGAGCGGGGCGGCCCGATCACCATGATCGAGTCCTCGACCGACGCCCACACGCCGGTGCCCTTGGAGGTGCCGAGCCGGTAGCCCACGTCCGCCGGCTTCGGGTCAGCCAGGCCGGGGCGCAGGTTTCCCGCGCGGCGCAGCAGCGCCTTCTCAGACGCAGCGGCGGCGACTTCGTGCCGTGTGGCGATCCCGGCCATGCGGCGCGGGTCGGTCTCGATCCG
>NZ_MKRU01000036.1:0-13816 GCF_001897985.1 Microbacterium sp. 69-7
CCTACCTCGACTTCGCGAGCGGAGAGAACCGGGCCTGGTTGAGGGAGAAGGGGGTCGGCTTCTTCCCCGTCGTCGGGTGGGCGGAGCGCGGTGGATACAACGCGACGGGCCCGGGAAACTCTGTGCCGCGCTTCCACATCACCTGGGGAACGGGCCCAGGACTGGTCGCGCCGTTCCAGGCGTCCGTGGAGGCCGCGGAAGCGACCGGGCGCATCACGATCCTCCCCCGTCACCGCGTCACGGCACTGAGGACCCACGCGGGGGGTGTGACGGGCGCGCACGGCGACGTGCTCGCCCCCTCAGCGGCCGCGCGAGGAGAGCAGACGTCGCGGGACGTCGTCGGCTCGTTCGAGATCCTCGCGGCCGCGACGATCGTGTCCTCCGGCGGCATTGGCGGCAACCACGATCTCGTCCGCGCACAGTGGCCGGCGCGATTGGGCACGCCGCCGACGCGGATGATCACGGGCGTCCCCGCGTACGTCGACGGGTCCATGCAGCCCGTCGCGCGGGCGGCCGGGGCGCACCTGATCAATGGGGACCGCATGTGGCACTACGTCGAGGGCATCCAGAACTGGAGTCCGATCTGGCCGAACCACGGCATCCGGATTCTCCCGGGCCCGTCGTCGGTGTGGCTCGAGGCGACGGGTGCGCGCCTCCCGGTGCCGTTGTACCCCGGGTTCGACACGCTCGGCACACTGGCGCACCTGCGGCGCACGGGACATGACCATTCCTGGTTCGTGCTGTCGCAGAAGATCATCGAAAAGGAGTTCACGCTCTCCGGAAGCGAGCAGAATCCCGATCTCACCGGGAAAGACGTGCGTCTGCTGCTGCGTTCGCGACTCGGCAAGGGAGCCGCAGGTCCCGTCAAAGCCTTCATGGACCGGGGAGCGGATTTCGTCGTCCGCAGGTCGTTGGACGAGTTGATCGAGGGCATGCGGGCTCTTCCCGGTGGCGAGGTGCTCGATCCGGAGCTCGTGCGCCGCGAGATCGAGGCGCGCGACCGCGAGATCGCCAACGACTTCACGAAGGATGCGCAGATCGCGATGCTCAGATCCGCACGCGCGTTCCGCGGCGACCGCCTCATCCGCACCGCGGCACCTCACCGGATTCTCGACCCGGCGAACGGACCGCTGATCGCCGTCAAGCTCCACGTCCTCACGCGGAAGTCTCTCGGGGGCATCAAGACAGACCTGTCGGCACGGGCGTTGGACGAACGGGGCTCCGTGATCCCGGGGCTGTTCGCCGCCGGTGAGGCGGCGGGCTTCGGCGGCGGCGGTGTGCACGGCTACCGGGCTCTGGAGGGCACCTTCGTCGGCGGATGCCTCTTCTCCGGTCGCATCGCGGGACGGGCGGCAGTCGGTTAGTGTGCCATCGCCGCGGGGCGGGTCAGATCACGTTTCAGGCGACGCCCGTCGCCCGAACCTCCGTCAGCCCCGTGTGCACGCGCGTCCGTGTCAGCACGTGCCCGCGTTGCAGAGTGATCCGCGTCCACGGGCCGCTGCGCCGAACCGCGGCCGTCTCGCCACCGGCGATGAAGCCCAGAGCGAAGGCGGCGAACGCCACCCCACGGGGCAGCTGGCCCAGCTCCCCGTCGGCCTCCCCCCACACCTGGGCGCGCACGAGCCGGACCACGTCTTCGCCGGCGGCCTCGGGGACCGCTTCGGCCACGGCCGCGATGCCCCATTGCGCGCGCGAGGCGAGTGTGGCGGCCTCGATGCTGCTCTCCTCCACCCAGCCGCCCCGCGGCGGAGACACTCCCGCCCACGGTGCCGTGACGGCGGAGTCGGGGAGAACAACCGCGCGCGGGTCGTCGCCGATCGTGAGTGACGCGGCATCCACGACGAGATCGCACTCGAGTTCGGGGTCGACGCGCACGAACCGCATCCCGAGCACGGTCGGGGTGGACTCCAGCAGGCTCTGGGGTGCGAGCGGCGCCGACGTCAGCGCGAGTGTCCCCCCTGCGGCGCGCAGGCGCACGGCGCCGTCACCGAGTCTCGCAGCGCGGTCGGCGAAAGTGAGGACGTCCGACCTCGTCGAAGGGTCGGGGAACCACAGCTGTGCAGACATCCGACTTAAACTATCAAGCGGTACGGATCACGGACGGAGAGCGTGTGGGAGCAGGGATGCGCGGCGAGACCGATCCGGTCGCCGAAATGCTGGACGTCCTGGATATCTCCTCCGGTGACGCCCGGACGACCGAGGACATCTTCACCGGGATCTCCCACCCGATGCCGACGGGCCGCATCTTCGGGGGCCAGGTGCTGGCCCAGGCCATCATCGCCGCGGACAGGACGACCGGCGACGATCGCGTGCCCCATTCGATGCACGGGTACTTCCTGCGCCCCGGCGACGCGACGCGGGGAGTCACCCTGTCGGTCGATCGCATCCACGACGGCCGCTCCTTCTCCACGCGCCGCACGCAGGTCTACCAGGACGGGGTGCCGATCTTCTCGATGATCGCCTCCTTCGAACACGAGGATGCCGGGTTGGACCACCAGAGCCGCATGCCGGAGGACGTCCTCGGTCCCGAAGAGGCGCTCGCGCGATGGGAGACGACGCGGCGGCATCCGCTGTCGCAGCGCCTTCTGGATCGCAACCCGATCGAGGTCGTGCATGCCGAGGGAGCGATCTACGACGCGGTGCATGGCGAGCACGTTCCCGCCCAGAACGTCTGGATGCGGGCGAAGCGGCCTATCGGGAGCGATCCCGCGCTGCATCGCGCCGTCTTGGCCTATATGAGCGATCTGACCATCCAGGAGCCGGTGCTGCGCGGTCATGGGATCGCCTGGTCGCAGCCCGGGCTGAAGGTCGCCAGCCTCGATCACGCGATGTGGTGGCACCGGCCCGTGCGCGTCGACGAGTGGCTGCTGTACGTGCAGAACTCGCCCAGCGCGCGCGCCGGGCGCGGGCTCTCTTCGGGTCGGATCTTCACGCGCGAGGGCGAACTCGTCGCTTCGGTCGGGCAGGAGATCATGGTCCGCGTCCCCTGACACCGGCTGACTCGTCGGGCTGTCAGCGCCGCCGGAACGACACCGGGTCACCGAGGTAGGGAGCCCACGCGTCACGCATCGTGTCGGTGAGTCGCACCGGTCGGAAGGTGTCTGCTTCGACGAGCACGACGGATGAGGATGCCTTCGCATACAGCGTCTGACGCTCGTCGCCGCGCGGGCTGTAGACCTCGTAGCAGACCTCGATACTCGATCCTCCGAGCTTTCCGAACCACATCTGGATGTCGAGCGGCTCGCGCCTGTACGGCACCGGCGCGAGATACTCGATCTCCTGATGAGCGATGAGCGTCA
Source organism: Microbacterium sp. 69-7 (assembly GCF_001897985.1). Taxonomy (NCBI): domain Bacteria; kingdom Bacillati; phylum Actinomycetota; class Actinomycetes; order Micrococcales; family Microbacteriaceae; genus Microbacterium; species Microbacterium sp. 69-7. The sequence continues at coordinate 3,300 of NZ_MKRU01000036.1, forward strand.
GCACACCGGCATCCGTACCCGCCTCGATCACCGCCGTGTCGGGTGCTTCGTCGCCGAAGACCGGCGTCCAGAACACCCGCACACGCGCTTCTTCGAGCAGCTTCAGCATCGTCGCGTTGTTGACGTGGTTGAAGGCGTCGAGGTCGCCCCATCGCAGGTGGATGGGGACGTGCAGTCGCTCAGTCACGGGTGAGCTTGCGGTGGGTCGAGCGGTGCGGGTTGGCCGCGTCCGGGCCGAGGCGCTCGATCTTGTTGGCCTCGTACGCCTCGAAGTTGCCCTCGAACCAGTACCACTTGTCGGGGTGCTCGTCGGTGCCCTCGTAGGCGAGGATGTGGGTCGCGATGCGGTCGAGGAACCACCGGTCGTGGGTGATCACCACCGCGCAGCCCGGGAACTCCAGGAGGGCGTTCTCGAGCGAGCTCAGCGTCTCGACATCGAGGTCGTTGGTGGGCTCGTCGAGCAGGAGCAGGTTGCCGCCCTCCTTCAGGGTGAGCGCCAGGTTGAGACGGTTGCGCTCACCGCCGGAGAGCACCCCCGCCTTCTTCTGCTGGTCCGGGCCCTTGAAGCCGAACTTCGACACATAGGCACGCGAGGGGATCTCGGTCTTGCCGACCGTGATGATGTCGAGGCCGTCCGAGACGACCTCCCACAGCGTCTTGTTCGGGTCGATGTTGGCGCGGCTCTGGTCGACGTAGCTGATCTTGACCGTCTCGCCGACCTTGAGATCGCCGCCGTCGAGCGGCTCGAGGCCCACGATCGTCTTGAAGAGCGTCGTCTTTCCGACGCCGTTGGGGCCGATGACACCCACGATGCCGTTCGGGGGCAGGCTGAAGCTCAGCCCGTCGATGAGGGAGCGATCGCCGAAGCCCTTCTGGAGCTTCTTGGCTTCGATGACGACGCTGCCCAATCGGGGACCTGCCGGGATCTGGATCTCTTCGAAATCGAGCTTGCGCGTACGCTCCGCCTCGGACGCCATCTCTTCGTATCGGGCGAGACGAGCCTTCGACTTCGTCTGACGCCCCTTCGCCGAGGAACGGACCCAGTCGAGCTCGTCCTTGAGGCGCTTGGCGAGCTTCGCGTCCTTCTTGCCCTGGATGTCGAGGCGCTCGGCCTTCTTCTCCAGATAGGTCGAATAGTTGCCCTCGTAGCCGATGAGCCGGCCGCGGTCGACCTCGGCGATCCACTCCGCGACATTGTCGAGGAAGTACCGGTCGTGGGTGATGGCGATGACCGCGCCCTTGTACGACTGCAGGTGCTGTTCGAGCCAGAGAACGCTCTCCGCGTCCAGGTGGTTGGTGGGCTCGTCCAGCAGCAGCAGGTCGGGCTTCTGCAGCAGCAGCTTCGCCAGTGCCACCCGGCGGCGCTCGCCTCCGGAGAGCTTGGTCACCGGCTCGTCCGCGGGCGGGGTGCGCAGCGCGTCCATGGCCTGCTCGAGCTGCGAGTCGAGGTCCCAGCCGTCGGCCGCGTCGATCTCTTCCTGCAGCACGCCCATCTCGGCCAGCAGGGAATCGAAATCTGCGTCCGGGTCGGCCATCAGCGCCGAGATCTCGTTGAAGCGGTCGACCTTGGCCTTGATCGCCACGCCCTCCTGGATGTTCTCCAGGACCGTCTTGGTCTCGTCGAGCTCGGGCTCCTGCATCAGGATGCCGACAGTGAAGCCCGGCGTCAGCTTGGCCTCACCGTTGGACGGCGCGTCCAGACCGGCCATGATCTTCAGGATCGTCGACTTGCCGGCGCCGTTGGGGCCGACCATGCCGATCTTGGCCCCGGGGAGGAACGCCATCGTGACGTCGTCGAGGATGAGCTTCTCGCCCACCGCTTTGCGGGCACGGACCATGGAGTAGATGTATTCGGCCATAACGGGCCAAGTCTACGCGGCCGTGGTGACCTCCACGGCGTGCGGGCGGCTGGTCACCAGTCGATCGGGCGTGTCTGTCCGACCAGGCACGTGCCCTCCGGCACGAGCGGAAGCACGCGCGCCTGCGGGCCGGGTACCGACGGGCCGACCTGTCCGACCAGGCACTCGCCCTTCCACTTGACGGAGAACTGGATCGAGTCGGCCTGATTTCCGACCGTCGTCAGATCCTGCGTGACTTCCATGGCCGACTTGTCGAAGCCGCCCGCAGTGAGCGCGTCGATGTATGCCCGCCCCTGCGCCGCCTGTGGACCGGACGCCACCGCGTCGACGATCGACGTGAAGTAGGGCAGATTCTGGGTGGCAGAGCCGTTCGGCATCAGCGCTGGTCCCGTCGGAGTCGGTGTGGGTGTCGCCGTGGGCGTGAGGGACACCGACAGTGTGGGTGTCGGGGTGGGGGCTGCGGTGGTGCAGCCGCTGAGCATGAGGACCACGCCGACGCATGCGGCGAGGGAGAAAGGGACCGCACGCTGACCGACGTTTCGCACGTCACGAGTCTAGGCGGCGTCAGAACGGGGTTGTGTCCTCGCCCGCTGTGGCCCACCCGCTGGCACTGACGAGGGCGACATCCGGTTCTTCGGGTGAGGAGGCCGCGTCGCTGGAAGCATCCGTGCTCTGTGGAATGTCGGAGGGGCCGTCGCCGGGCACGGCCCACCCCGTGCTTTGCGCCACAGTCGCGGACGCCGACGGTGTGGTTCCCTTCTGGAAGCTCGTGGTGCCGAACATGAGGTCATGGCCGAGTCCGTCGGCGTCGATCTCGGCGGAGGATCCGCTCTTTCCTCCCGACTCCCATTGCTTGACGCGGAACCGTCCGGTGACGATGACCCGCTGCCCCTTCTCCAACGATGCCAGGGCGTGATCGGCCAGCTTCCTGTATGCCGAAACCCAGTACCAATTGGTGTGACTGTCGACCCACTGACCGTTCTCGAGGCGTCGTTCGCTGCTCGCGAGTCGAAAACTGATGGCGGGGATGCCGCCCGGCAGTTCCCGACGCTCGGGCTGGGACGCGACGTTGCCGATGACGGTGATGCGATCGCTCATGATGACTCTCCTTGTCTTCGATGCCCGGACGATCCGGCTGGCGCCGCGACCGGCGTATCCTTCGTGCGCCGCGGCACCCCCAGCGTCCTTCTCGTCGCAGAGCGTCGACGCGAGGCGCGAGCAGATTGTGGAGACGGCGCCGAAGCGCAGAGATGGGGAGGAGGCCTCGATCGGTCGTCCGACGGCGGGGCCCGGGGGTGCCGACGATGTCGGAGGGAGAACGTATCTTCGAAAGTGGCGGTGTCAGTGACGGTGACGGGAGTGGCGACATGATCAGTGCGGCAACGGCCCTACCTCGGTCCGTGCGCGGGTGTTCCTTGCGAGCGGTGTCCGACCGTCGGTGGAGGGTCATCGACAGACGCGGCGTCGTGATCGGACACGTCCGGCGCGAGCAGTCGGCGCAGGGGACGCGTTTTCACGCGGAGCGCTTCGAACTCGCCCGAGCCAGAATGCGCGAGCTGGGCTCGTTCTGCAGGCTCGACGAGGCGGTCGAGTGCCTGGCGTATCTGCGCTGACGAGCAAGCCGCGCTCGTCACACCACCGCGTCGAGGATCTCGCCGCCGTGCACGGGGGCGGCGGCTCGCACCGAGGGCCACGCGTCGGCGAGCGTGTCGACGGCGCGTCGGAGCTCCTCGGGTGGTGCCGTGAAAGGCAGGCGGAGATGACGGTCGTGCGTCCCGTCGACCCCGAATCGCGACCCGGACGAGAGAGAAACGCCATGGGCGCGGGCTGCGAGGACGAGCCCCGTGCTCAGAGGAGCATCCAGCTCCACCCAGAGCGCCACGCCGCCGTGCACCTGCGGGATCTTCCACTCCGGCAGGCGGCGGGTGAGCGCATCGACGAGAGCGTCTCGGCCCGATCTGAGCAGCAGAGAACGCTGCGTGAGAATCTCCGGCAGGTGGCTGAAGAGACGAGCGGCGACCGCCTGCTCGAAATCCGGTGTGCCCAGTTCCCTGGCGGGGCGCGCCGCGACGATTCGCTGCACGAGTTCCCCGTCCGCGCGGATCCACCCGATGCGCAGACCACCCCAGACGATCTTGCCGAGCGAGCCGACGCGCACCACGGCATCGTGGCCGAACGCCGGTGATGCGGCGGGAACGTCGATGGTCAGATCGGCGGTGGTCTCGTCGATGACGAGAGTGGCGCGCGAGGCGCGGGCAGCGTGTGCGAAGGCTGCCTCTTCCTCGTCCGTCATCGAGCGGCCCGTCGGGTTCTGGAAGCGTGGCATCAGATAGGCCATCCGTGGCTGCGTTCGTGTGAACACTTGAGCCGCGCGATCGAGGTCCCAGCCTCCGCCGATCGTGACCGGCACAGCTACCAGTCGCGCGCCGGCGGCACGAATCGCCTCGGCCGCATGGGGGTACGTCGGCCTCTCGATGACCACCCGATCCCCACGACCGACGAGAACGGTCGACAGGAGGTGGATCGCCGCCTGCGCACCTGTCGTCACGACGATCTGGCTCGGGTCGGTCGGGATGCCGCGTGCGCTGTATCGGTCTGCGATCGCTTCTCGGAGTTCGATGGCGCCCCGGATGTCATAGCCCGACCGAGCGACGATGCGTGCGGCATCCGCCGCGGCCTCCGCGATGATGCCGGCGAGCCCCGGCCACGCGGCGGGACTGGCCTGTTGCAAATCGATGGCGCCGGTCGTGGCCGCTGCGCCTCCGATGTCACGGCTCGGCCGCGCCGTCGTCACGCTTCCCGATCCGCGAAGGCTTGCGATATGACCGGTGTCGCGCAGGCTGCGATATGCCGCAGCGACCGTCGTTCGGCTCACCGAGAGTGCAGCGGCGAGTTCTCGTTCGGCGGGAAGAGCGGTGTGCGCGGCGATGCGGTTGTCGAGGCACAGGATGCGGATGCTGTCGGCGAGGGCCTCATACGCCGGCTCCCGCGTGCGCCACCCGCCCAGCATCCCGGCGAACGTCCGCGCCCCGATCCTCGAGTCCATGGTGGCCACAGTATCCGAATTGGACTGGTAGTAGATGTCCAATTGTGAGATTGGATTGCTGCATGACTGCACGTCTTGCTCGCCTGCTCATCGGTCTCATCCTCTACGGCGTTGGTTGCGGCGTCATGGTGCAGGCCCAGATCGGCGTGGATCCTTGGACGGTCTTCGCGCAGGGACTGTCGGTGCAGACGGGGGCGGGCATCGGATGGATCACGAACCTCGTCGGCCTGCTCGTGCTGCTGCTGTGGATTCCGCTGCGCCAACGGCCGGGCATCGGCACCCTTGCCAACATCCTCCTCGTCGGAACCAGCATGCAGCTGACGATCTTGGCGCTTCCGGCGATGAATGGATTCGTGACGCAAGTGATCGTGTTCCTCGGCGGGATGGCGCTGGTCGCGCTGGCCTCGGGAATCTACATCGGAGCGCGTTTGGGGCCGGGGCCGCGCGATGGCCTCATGACCGGCATGAACTCCCGGCTCGGGTGGCCGGTGTGGGCATGTCGACTCACGATCGAGGCGACCGTGCTTCTGTTCGGGTGGCTCCTCGGCGGCACCGTGGGCCTCGGCACGGTGCTGTTCGCAGCCGGCATCGGTCCCCTGGTCCACGTCGCTCTGCGACTGCTCGACGTGTCACGTCGCGGGGCCGCGGCCCAGGTCGACCCCGGTCGAGACCCGGTCGCGGCGGCGGGCGCCCCGCGCGTGGGCTGATCCGATCGCGCAGGGACGCGCGCCGTGGCGGTGCGGGCTGCGCAGCAGAGCGCCTAGTGCTGGCGGAACTGCGGCCAGTCGGACCCGGGAGCAAGGTGGCTGTGGAGGGCGCTCTTCGCGACCTCCATGGACGGATACGTGCCGACACTCGCGGTGGCGCCGGCGACCGTGGGCGTGTAGCCCTCCTCGCTCTTTCTCACCGTGCCGACGACGTTGCCGTCAGTGCCGTATGCGACCCACAAGGTGGATGATGCCGAGGTCATGATGACTCCTCTCGTCACCGCCGACGGTACGCGCTCGCGGCGGAACTATCGAGGGGTCGGCTCACCGTCATCCGACGAGCGACACTCCGAAGCCGGCCACCACCTGGCGCAGTTCGGTGAGGTAGCGCTGGGCCTGGTCGGTCAACGGCACCGCCGTGCGCCCGATCCATCCGATCTCGATCTGCTCGTCGACGTCGAGCGCAACGGCCACGATCTCGGGATCGAGGTCGTCGCTGATGATGCCCGTCGAGATGGTGTAACCGTTCAAGCCGATCATCAGGTTGAAGATCGTGGCGCGATCCGAGACGCGGATCTCGCGCGAGCTCGACAGCGTCGACAGGATCTCTTCGGCGAAGTAGAACGAGTTGTTCGCACCCTGATCGAACGTGAGTCGAGGCAACGATGAGAGGTCTTCGAGACTCACGCTCCGCTGCAGCGAGAGCGGGTTTCGGCGCGAGACGAAGACGTGCGGTGCAGCGACGAAGAGCGCGTGAAATGCCAACCCCGAGTCGCGCAGGAGCTTTCCGATGACGTTGCGGTTGAACTCATTGCGAAACAGGATGCCGAGTTCGCTGCGCAGCGTGCGCACATCCTCGATGATGTCGAAGGTGCGCGTCTCCCGCAGCGAGAACTCGTACTCGGCGGCATCAGTTGCTCTGACCATGCGGACGAACGCGTCGACGGCGAAGGAGTAGTGCTGGGTGGAGACGCCCAGCAGGCGCCGCGAGGGAGCAGCGCCGAGGTAGCGCTGTTCGAGCAGTGCAGCCTGCTCGACGACCTGGCGGGCGTATCCGAGAAACTCGATGCCGTCGGTGGTCAGGCTCACTCCGCGGGCGGTTCGCAGCAGCAGGTCGCGTCCGATCTTCTTCTCGAGGTCGCGCATCGCAGCGGACATCGTCGGCTGTGACACGAACAGCAGGTCGGCCGCCGCACTGATCGACCCCTCCGCAGCGACCTCGATAAAGTACTGGAGCTGCTGCAATGTGATTCCCATCGGGGGCCGAGACATAGCCACAGACTATATGGGCTCATAGTTTGAGCGCATTACTCGATGACAGCGCTCGTCCCGCATGCTCGGATCAGCATCATTCGCGGCCGTACCGGCCCCTGCCCAGGATTGGCCCTCGCATGGCGAACGACATCGCTTTCAGCATCACGACCACTCGTTTCGACGAGGATTACGCACCCGCCGCACATTCGCGTGTGACGACGAACTTCGCGAATCTGGCGCGTGGCGCCGGGCGCCGCCAGAACCTCCGCAACGCGCTCGCGATGATCGACCGTCGGTTCAACGAGCTCGCCGCCGGCGACGATCAGGGCGCCGAGCGCTATCGGGTCGAACTCGACATCGTAACGGTGCAGCTGCAATTCGACGACACGGCCGAGGCCGAGCGCTTCCCCATCATCGAGGTTCTCGACGTCGGCATCCTGGATCACCGCACGGGTGAGCGCCACCGCGGCATCGTCGGGAACAACTTCTCCTCATATCTGCGCGACTACGATTTCAGCGTCGTGCTGCCGGCAGCGACAGCCGCCGCGGGAACGTTCACCGTTCCGGAGGATTTCGGCATCCTGCACGGTGAGCTCTTCCAACGGTTCTTGGCGTCGGATGCCTACCGGCAGCGCTTCGCGGGTTCGCCGGTGATCTGCATCAGCGTGTCGACCAGCCGCGCGTACCGTCGCACGGGCCTCGTGCACCCGGTGCTCGGCACCGAGTACGTTCAGGATGCCTTCTCTCTCACCGACGATTACTTCGCGCGGATGGGTCTGCAGGTGCGCTACTTCATGCCGCGCGGCTCCGTCGCGCCACTGGCGTTCTACTTCCGCGGCGACCTGCTGAACGACTTCTCCGATCTGCAACTGATCGGCACGATCGCGACGATGGAGACGTTCCAGAAGATCTATCGTCCCGAGGTGTACAACGCACTCACCCCCGCCGGCGAGGTCTACCGTCCCACCCTGGATCATGTCGACTTCGTCCGCACCGAGATCGACTACGACCGTGAGGAGCGCAGCCAGCTAGCCGTCACCCAGGGCCGCTACGCCGAGGAGTACTTCGTGAAGCCCCACCTCCAGACCCTGGAACAGTGGATCGCCGGCGTGGCGGAGCCCGTCGCATGACCGGCGACGGCACCGTCCATCAGGCTCCTCTGCTGCCGGTGACGACGGTCGGCAGCCTCCCCAAGCCCGCCTGGCTCGCCGAGCCCGAGGTGCTCTGGTCGCCGTGGCAGCTGCACGGCGACGTGCTCGCCGATGGCAAACGCGACGCGCTGCGCGCCGTGGTGCACGAGCAGCAGCGGCGCGGCGTCGACATCATCACCGATGGCGAACAGACCCGTCAGCACTTCGTCACGACCTTCATCGAGCACCTCGACGGCGTCGACTTCGACAACCGCGAGACGGTGCGTATCCGCAACCGCTACGACGCCAGCGTGCCGACGGTGGTCGGCGCGGTCGGTCGTCGCGCGTCCGTCTTCGTCGAGGATGCGGCGTTCTTGCGCGGGCAGACCGATCTGCCCATCAAATGGGCTCTGCCAGGACCGATGACGATGATCGACACGTTGGCGGATCGGCACTATGGCAGCCGTGAAAGGCTCGCGTGGGAGTTCGCGACGATCCTCAATGAGGAGGCTCGCGAACTCGAAGCCGCCGGAGTGGACATCATCCAGTTCGACGAGCCGGCGTTCAACGTCTTCTTCGACGAGTTGAAGGACTGGGGAATCGCTGCGCTCGAACGCGCCGCGGAGGGCCTGCGCGTCGAGACCGCGGTGCACATCTGCTACGGGTACGGCATCAAGGCGAACACCGATTGGAAGGCGACACTCGGATCCGAGTGGCGTCAGTACGAGGAGTCCTTCCCTCTTCTGCAGCGCTCGCGTATCGATATCGTCTCGCTGGAGAGCCAGCACTCGAATGTGCCGATCGAGCTCATCGAACTCATCCGCGGCAAGAAGGTCATGCTCGGCGCCCTCGACGTGGCCAGCGCGCACGTCGAGACCCCGGAAGAGGTCGCGGCGGTGCTGCGGCGGGCGTTGCCGTTCGTCGACGCCGACAAGCTGATTCCGAGTTCGAACTGCGGGATGGCCCCGCTGTCACGGGAGGTCGCATTCGGCAAACTGAGCGCACTGTCCGCCGGAGCAGCACTCGTACGCGCCGAGCTGGCAGGCGCAGACTCGTGACGCGCGGCTCGATGCGGTGCCCCCGGCAGGATTCGAACCTGCGACCAACGGATTAGAAGGCCGTCGCTCTTCCACTGAGCTACGGAGGCGCTCTCCCAGCGTACTGTGGTCGCCGGCCCGTCGCTGATCGTGACGCATCGGTGCCGAGGTCGCAGGCCCTCATTAGGATGAACGCATGGTGAATGCCGCGGAGAACGATCGTCTCGTCTGGATCGATTGCGAGATGACCGGTCTCGACCTCGACGTCGACGAACTCGTCGAGATCGCGATCGTGGTCACCGACTTCGAGCTCAACGTCCTCGACCCCGGCTTCCAGGTGGTGATCAAACCTGACGCCTCGGCGCTGGCGAACATGAACGATTTCGTCACCCGTATGCACGAGACATCCGGGCTCCTCGCCGAGATCCCGGACGGTATCAGCCTGGCCGAGGCGGAGTTCGAAGCTCTCGAGTACATCCAGAGGTTCGCTCCTGAGGGCAAGGCGCCGCTTGCGGGAAACACGATCGGCACCGACCGGATGTTCCTTGCAAAGTACATGCCGCGTGTCGACCGCTGGCTCCATTACCGCAGCGTCGACGTCTCCAGCATCAAAGAGCTGTCTCGTCGCTGGTACCCGCGGGCGTACTTCAACGCGCCGGCGAAGGACGGTGGCCACCGGGCACTGGCCGACATCCTCGAGTCGATTCGTGAGCTGGCGTACTACCGGCAGGCCGTCTTCGTTCCGGAGCCGGGGCCCTCCAGCGACCAGGCACGCGACGCGGCGGCCGCCGTCGTGTCGTCGTATGCCTCCGGTGTGTAATACAATCGTCTGGTTGCCTGGAAGCAGGCGCATGGTGGCTATAGCTCAGTTGGTAGAGCACCGCGTTGTGGTCGCGGGGGTCGCGGGTTCAAGCCCCGTTAGCCACCCCACTTCTCCCCGATCGGGATGTCGACATGATCGAGATGGACGCCGACGCGTTCGAAGCTCTCGTCTCCGACGAACTCGATCTGCTGCCCGAGCGCATGCTCGTCGGACTCGACAACGTCGTCTTCGTCGTCGAGGACCGGCCCGAGGACGGTTCCCTCGACCTGCTCGGTCTCTACGACGGTCTGGCGTTGACAGAGCGCGACCGTTACGGCACCGGGGAGCTGCCCGACCGGATCATCCTCTACCGTGAGCCGCATTTGCACGCCTGCGGCTCGATCGTGGAGCTCCGGGACGAAGTGCACACCACACTGGTGCACGAGATCGCGCACTTCTACGGGATCGACGACGAGCGCCTGCACGAGTTGGGTTGGGCATGACGATTCCCCTCGAGGATGTCCGCCTGGAGGAGCGCTCGGAGGTGACCGGTCCCTGGCAGACGGTGGTCTGGAACGATCCGGTCAACTTGATGAGCTACGTCGTGCATGTCTTCCGCACCTACTTCGGTTACACCCGCGAGCACGCCGAGCGTCTGATGCTGCTGGTGCACCACGAGGGC
>NZ_MKRU01000037.1:0-8887 GCF_001897985.1 Microbacterium sp. 69-7
CTTCCTCCGTGTCGGTTCTCGAGAAGGAGTTCACACCGGGACCGGACTCCGGCCTCGTCGTCGTCGCCTTGAGCAACGCGTCCACGGTCACCTACATCCAGCCGGTCATCGCCGACGGCCACCCGCGGTGGATGGTGACGTTCGAGCCCCGGACCGAGGGTTTCGACCTCGACGCCGCGGGCGTGGCCCGCCTGTCGGCCGATCTCTCCACCCTCGCCGACCTGTGCGGTTATCTGCAGGAACGCACCGAGCAGGCCATCGCCGAGGCAACCGCCGCCGGAGTCTGAGCCGCACCGCGCGGTGCGATCTAGACCAGAGGCGTCGTGAACACGGCGGTCGCCAGCGCGCCGAGCGCGACGATTCCGCTCACCGTCGCCGCCGCCTGCCACAGCGCTTGCGCGCGCGTCGACCGCGACTCGACACCGGGTTCGGGCCGCGCGGCATGAGCGCCGAACACCGCGCGCTGAGCGTCGACCAGGGTCATGTAACGGCCGACGGGGGTCGAGCGCGAGTCGAAGCCGACGAAGTGTCCGTCGGGTGTGCCCTCCACGCAGCCCACGTAGTCACCGGCGCGTGAGGCGACGAAGAAGTCCTCACTGACACGGGCCCAGGTCACGCGCCCCGCGGACGCCGGAGCGATGATGCTCATGCGACGGCCGCCAGCTCCGCGCGCGACGGCGCGGTGGTCAGCGCACGCTCCATCACCACTCCAGCCGCCGAAGCCGCCGCCTGGGCGATCTCGTTCACCCGCGCGGGGTCGAGGCGGATGGGCTCCGCGTCGTCGAACTCGAAGCGCAGCGGAATCGCGCTGTGCACCCACAGGGCCGTCCGACCGACGGCGGGCGACGAGAACGTGAGGCTGAAGCCCTCCGACCGGCGGAGCTTGGTCATCGCGACCATCCGAAGGTGAGCGAGGTCGACGTCGTCGATCTCGATCGCGTCGGAGCTGTTGCCGTAGTACATGCGTCCCATCGTGACTCCCTCGGTGTGGTGCGTTGCGCCCGGTCGGTTACGAGAAAGGTTATTCTGTTAATAAGTAGTTAGTCAAACGAGATAATTCATGAGCTATATTGGAGGCACCGTAGCTTTTCGGTGATGACTTCTTCTGGGAGGCGAGCGAGGTGACGACCGCACACACGCCCGACGCAACCCCCGTCCTGGATGCTCTGGCACGCTTCAGAGCGGCCGACGCACAGATGCATCAGCGCGTGCGCACCCATGCCGCCCTCGGCGAGAACGAGCTGCGCATCCTTCAGTACGTTCTGGCCTGCGATCGCGCGGGCACCGACGTCAAGCCGAGCGAGATCTCGCGCCACCTCGGCATCAGCTCCGCGTCGACGACGGCCCTGCTCGACCGACTGGAGCGCCTCGGGAGTGTTCAGCGCGTGAGCCATCCCACCGATCGGCGCAGCATCCTCATCGCTCCGACCGCGCGCGCGGCAGCCGAGGTTGCAACCCTGGTCGACGCCTTCGAGAACCGCGTGGCGACAACAATCGACCACCTGTCCGAGGAGGGGCGAGCCGCCGTGATCGCCTTCCTGGATGCCGCGACCGACGCCGCCGACGAGATCGCCGACCCCACGATCGCTCGCGACTACGCGTCGATGTGATCGACCGCGACGCGCATCGCGTCGAGGAAGCGGATGACCGTGTCCCGATGGTCCTGATCCATTTCGCGAACGACCGCCATCATGCGCTCGTGCATCGCTGAGAGCGTCTGACGCACCTCGTCATCGGACTTCTCGCTGGAGCGGATGAGCACGCTGCGGCGATCGCCGGGGTTGGGGGTCCGCGTGATGTGGCCCGACTTCTCGAGCCGGTCCAGCAGTGCGGTCGTGGACGCGGAAGTGATCCCGAGATAGCGGCTCAGGGCGACGGGCGTCACATCCTCGTGGCGCAAGCGTGCGCGCGCGAGGAAGCGGAGCACGAGAAGCTCGTTCTCTCCCATGTCCATCGACTGCTGGGTCCTTCGCCGCATCGCCACCTCGGCGGCCCGGTAGGAGCGCATGGCTTCCATGACCGACGTAGAGCGCGCATCTTCGTCCACGTACCAGTAGGACGGCGACTGCTCGGCGGGCATGCTCATCGCAACATTGTGCCGCACCAGCGCGGGGGCCCCAGATCAGTGACGACGGTGGACATTCCCCGCCGCAGGCGCTATGTTTCTGATCGGGTTACTGATTGATAACCGAAATGAGGATGCCGTGTCGACGAAGGCGACGGACGGGTACCGCGAGCTCGTGGCGACGCTGCGCGCCGTGCGCGAGAGAGCCGCGCGGGGCGGCCCCGACAGCGCGCGCCAGCGGCACACCTCCCGCGGCAAACTCCTGGCTCGCGACAGGATCGACCTGCTGCTGGATCGCGGAAGCCCGTTCCTCGAACTCGCTCCCCTCGCCGCGCACGGTCTCTACGGCGGCGACGCTCCCGCCGCCGGCGTCATCGCCGGCATCGGCCTCGTCCACGGGCGGCACGTGATGGTCGTCGCCAACGACGCCACCGTCAAAGGCGGCACGTACTATCCGATGACGGTGAAGAAGCACCTGCGCGCACAGGAGGTCGCGGCCGAGAATCGCCTCCCGTGCATCTACCTCGTCGACTCCGGCGGCGCGTTCCTGCCCCTCCAGGACGAGGTGTTCCCCGATCGCGAGCACTTCGGTCGCATCTTCTACAACCAGGCGCGGATGTCACGCGACGGCATCGCGCAGATCTCCGCGGTGATGGGCTCCTCGACCGCCGGCGGCGCCTACGTCCCGGCGATGAGCGACGAGACCGTGATCGTGCGCGACCAGGGCACGATCTTCCTCGGCGGTCCGCCTCTGGTCAAGGCCGCGACCGGCGAGGTCGTCACGGCGGAGGAACTCGGGGGCGGGGTGACGCACTCGCGCATCTCGGGCGTCACCGATCATCTCGCCGAGAACGATCATCACGCCCTTCAGATCGTTCGCGACATCGTCGCCACCTTGCCGCGCTGCGCCGCGCTGCCGTACGATCTCGGCCCGGCCGATCCGCCCGCGCACGACGCCGACACTCTCTACGACGTTGTCCCGGTCGAGCTGACCACTCCCTACGACGCGCGCGAGATCATCACACGACTCGTCGACGACAGCCGGTTCGCGGAGTTCAAGCAGGAGTACGGCGAGACCCTCGTCACCGGCTTCGCACACATCCACGGCCACCCCGTCGGCATCGTCGCCAACAACGGCGTCCTGTTCGCCGAGTCGGCGATGAAGGGGGCGCACTTCATCGAACTGTGCGACCAACGCGGCATCCCGCTGCTGTTCCTCCAGAACATCACCGGTTTCATGGTGGGGCGCGAATACGAGCACGGCGGCATCGCCAAGCACGGCGCGAAGATGGTCAACGCCGTCGCCTGCACCCGCGTGCCCAAGCTCACGGTCGTCGTGGGCGGGTCGTTCGGTGCCGGGACCTACTCCATGTGCGGTCGCGCCTACTCCCCGCGCTTCCTCTGGTTGTGGCCGGGAGCACGGGTGTCGGTCATGGGCGGCGCACAGGCGGCATCCGTGCTCTCGACCGTGCGGGGCGAGCAGCTCAGCGCCGCCGGCAACGCCTGGACCGAGGAGGAGAAGGCGGCGTTCGAAGCGCCCATCCGCGACCAGTACGAACGCCAGGGCAGCCCCTACTACTCCACCGCGCGGCTCTGGGACGACGGCGTGATCGAGCCCGCGCAGACCCGCGACGTGCTCGGACTCGCCCTCGACGTCGTCTCCCGTGTCCCGATGACCGACGCCGGCTACGGCGTCTTCCGGATGTGATCGCATGACCACCATCACGAAGGTGCTCGTCGCCAACCGCGGCGAGATCGCCGTGCGCATCATCCGTACGCTCCGGAGCCTCGGCATCCGCTCGGTCGCCGTCTTCAGCGACGCCGACGCGGATGCCGTGCACGTCCGCCTCGCCGACGAGGCGGTGCGCCTCGGGCCCGCCCCCGCCGCTCAGAGCTACCTGTCCATCGAGCGTGTGCTGGATGCCGCGCGGCAGACCGGCGCCGAGGCCGTCCACCCCGGTTTCGGCTTCCTTGCCGAGAACGCCGCCTTCGCGAGCGCCTGCGCGGATGCCGGCATCGTCTTCATCGGCCCGAGCCCCGAGGCGATCGAGATCATGGGCGACAAGATCTCGGCCAAGCGGACGGTGGAAGCCCGGGGTGTGCCCACCGTGCCGGGGCTTGCGCGCGCCGGCCTCACCGACGCGGAGCTGATCGACGGCGCTGCCGGAGTCGGCTTCCCCGTCCTCATCAAGCCCTCCGCGGGCGGAGGCGGCAAAGGGATGCACGTCGTCGAGGAGGAGGCGCAGCTTCCGGCCGCCGTCGCCGCCGCCCGGCGCGAGGCGGCGGCGTCCTTCGGTGACGACACCCTGTTTCTCGAGCGCTACGTCACGACGCCACGGCACATCGAAGTGCAGGTGATCGCCGACTCCCACGGCAACATCGTGCACCTCGGCGAACGCGAGTGCTCGCTGCAGCGACGGCATCAGAAGGTCGTCGAGGAGGCTCCCTCTCCCCTGCTGGATGCCGCGACGCGTGCCCGCATCGGGGCCGCCGCATGCGAGACGGCGCTCAGCGTCGGGTACGTGGGCGCCGGCACCGTGGAGTTCATCGTCCCCGCGGACCGTCCGGACGAGTTCTTCTTCATGGAGATGAACACGCGCCTGCAGGTGGAACATCCCGTCACCGAACTCATCACCGGCCTCGACCTGGTGGAGCTGCAGCTGCGCATCGCGGCGGGCGAGGCGCTGCCGTTCCGGCAACAGGACGTGCGCCTGAACGGCCACGCCATCGAGGTGCGCGTCTACGCCGAGGATCCGCAAGCGGGGTTCCTGCCCACCGGCGGCCGGGTCGAACGGGTCGTGCACCCGTCGGGACCCGGCATCCGCGTGGACACCTCGCTCGAGGACGGCCTCGACGTTTCCACCGACTACGACCCGATGCTCGCGAAGCTCATCGCGTGGGCTCCGAACCGCGAAGAGGCGCGGCGTCGTCTCGTGGCTGCCATCGCCGAGACCGCGATCTTCGGGTTCGAGACCAACCTCACCTTCCTGAAGCTGTTGCTCGAGCGGCCCGAAGTCATCGCCGGTGAGCTCGACACCGGGCTCATCGCCCGCGTCTTCGACGACCTCGCCTTTCCCGAGACCTCGGAGCGTACCTTCGCCGAAGCCGCGCTCGTCATGCACGCACAGCCGACCGGCACCACCGCGACGGGTCCGACCGGCCCGACAGGACCCTGGGCGCGCGCCGACGGGTGGCGGCTCGGTCCGGCGGTACCGAGCGCGTTCGACCTCGAGACCTCTGCGCGGCGGGAGCGGGTGCGGGTGTGGGCGTCGCCGCTGCGCGTCGCGGTCGGTGACGGCGGACCGCGAGCCGCCACGGTCGCCCTCGACGAGGGACGGGCGACGGTCGGCATCGGCGGTCTCGGACGCTCCTTCCCGTTCGCGGCGGGATCGGGCGGAGTCTGGCTCCGTACTGACGCAGACGCGGTTCTCGTGCGCGAGCACCGCGCGACATATGGAGCGGACCGCACCGCCGACGCCTCCCCCACACTCACCTCCCCTCTCCCGGGCACGGTCGTCATGGTGGCGGTCGACGAGGGCGCCCATGTCGAGGTGGGCGACGCGATCGTCGCGGTGGAGGCGATGAAGATGGAGCATGTGCTGCGCGCAACGGTGGGCGGCACCGTGCGGCTGACCGTCGCCGCCGGCGATCAGGTCGCCCGCGGCGGCGTCGTGGCCACGATCGAGAGGGAAGACGCATGAGCGACGGCATCGCCGCGGCACGGATCGAGCAGCGGGGGCTCTATTTCGAGGAGTTCATCGAGGGGGCGCTCTACGTGCATGCCCCCGGGCGTACCGTCACGGAAGCCGACAACGTGCTGTTCACGACGCTCACCATGAACACGCAGTCGCTCCACCTCGACGCGGCGTGGGCTGCGGGCACCGAGTTCGGGGAGCGCCTCGTCAACAGCATGTTCACCCTGTCGACGCTGGTCGGCCTGTCGGTCGCCCAGCTCACGCAGGGAACGATCGTGGCGAACCTGGGCTTCGGCCAGGTGGCGTTCCCGGCGCCAGTACGCGTCGGCGACACCCTCTACGCCGAGACGCTCATCACCCGAAAGCGCCTGTCGTCGTCCCGACCGGGGCAGGGCATCGTGGAGTTCGCCCACACGATGCGCAACCAGCGCGACGAGGTCGTGGCCACCGCGACGCGCATGACCCTCATGCGATGCCTGCCCGCGGCGCCGCGACGGGCGTGATCATCCCTCGACCAGAGCCCGGTGCGCCATCGCGGCGAGGATGCCGGCTGCCGCCGCACCGCTGGCGGGCGCGCTGTGGGGCGTGGAGTTGAGCAGACCGAAGACCCCGAGCAGCCGCGTCTCGCGTTCGGCCGCACTCAGGCGAGGAACGGCCGCGGCGAGCACGGTGTCCCAGTCCTGCACGTATTCGCGCTGCAGCCGCCGTACGCGTTGGTTGGTCTCCGCGTCGAGTCCGGCCAGCTCCCGATCCTGGATGCGGATGATGTCAGGGGCCGCGGTCGCGAAGCCGATGTGGAATGCGATGAGCTCGTCCAGCGCAGCGCGCGCCGCGGCGGCATCCGTCACCGGGCCGGCACCGAGGATCTCCCGAGCGCCCTGGAGCAGACGCTCGCTCGCGTCGAGAAGCAGCTCCGCCAGCAGCGCATCCTTGCTCCGGAAGTGCTTGTACAGGGCCGGGCCGCTCATCCCGACGGCTTCCCCGATCTCGACGGTGGTCACCGCCGCGAACCCGCGCCGCGCGAAGAGCGCGGCGGCCTCCGTGAGCAGGCGTGCTCGACGATCAGCCTTCTGCGAGCTGCGCCACGTCGTCACCGGTTCAGCCTACCGAGCCGCTGCGCAGTCCCCGCGGAGGCGTCACGCTTCCCGGGTGATGGTGACCTTCACGTGCAGGTTGCTCTTGAACGGGCCGGCGTAGACGCCCCGCAGCGGCGGGATGTCGTTGTAGTCACGGCCGCGCCCGACCAGCACGTGCCGGTCGCCGATCTCGGCGTTGTTGGTCGGATCGAACCCCTGCCACCCGCCCGAGAACCACTCCACCCAGGCGTGGGACTCGCCGGTCACGGGCACGCCGACCTCGGCATCCGGCTGCGGATGCAGGTACCCCGACACATAGCGCGCGGGGATGCCGACTTCGCGCAGCGCCCCGAGCGTGATGTGGGTGATGTCCTGGCAGACGCCCTTGCGCTCGACCCACGCCTCCGCACCGGTCGAATGCACGCCGGTGATGCCGTGCATGTACTCCATCGCGTCACCGACGGCGGTCGCGATCTCCAGCGCCGCGCGGGCGGGCTCATCGTGACGGGCGGCGATGTCGCGCGCGAGCTCGGCGACCTCGGGATGCGGGCTCGTGCGGGTCGACTGCCCGAGCATCTCCACCGTGCCGATCGAGCGTACGCTCTCGGCTGCGAGCCGCTCCCAGCTCAGCTCGGGGAACTCGAGCGGCCGCGGGCGCACCTCGACGAGCGAGCGGGCGGTGATCTCCAGCGACCGGTGGCCGGCGAGCACGTCGAAGGCGGCGACGCGAGTGCCGAAGTAGTCGAGGTAGTAGTTGACGCTCGTCGACGGGTCGATGTCCAGTTGCGAGCTCAGCACGAACTGACTGTCGGTGGAGATGGGCAGCATCCGCGCCTCGTTGTACGACGCTCCCACGTCGCCCTGATAGGCGAAGCCGGTGGTGTGCTCGATCCGCAGCCGCATCATGATGTCTCTCCGATCCAGCTCGGCTCGGCGTGCGTGGGAAAGAAGCGCCCGCGGATGGCTTCCGAGGCCTCCCGCGTGACCTTCTGCACACGCTCCATGTGATCGGGCAGCTCGCTGAGGATCTCGCCGATCGGCCGGTACTCGAGGTCGTTGCGGATGCGTCCCAGCGCCCGCAGCACGGTGTTCGAGTGGCCGACCCGATCGGCCACGGGGTCGATCTCCCGCATGCACGCTTCGGCCTGGGCGATCGAGTAGATGATCGAGCGCGGGAACAGCCGGTCCAGCAGCAGGAACTCAGCTGCGTTGGACGCGCTCGGCATCCCGCGATAGGTGCGTAGATACGCCTCGTAGGCGCCGCAGGAGCGCAGGATCGTCGTCCACGACGGACCGGATGCCTCGGTCAGCGCGCGCGTCGCGAGAAGCCGTGCGGTCATGTCGGTGCGTTCGATCGCCCGCCCCAGCGTCAGGAACTGCCACGCCTCGTCCCGGCTCGTGGAGGAATCGGTGATGCCGACGGCGAGCGCGGAGCGCTCCCGCACCCACTGGAAGAACTCGTGCACCTTCTCGTTGTGCAGGCGGCGCGGCATCCGCGAATTGGTCGTATTCAGCGTCTCCCACAGCTCCGTCGAGACGATCTCGCGCGCGCGGCGGGCGTTCTCGCGCGACGCCTGCACGGCGTAGGCGATGCTCGACGGGTTGGCGCGGTCGACGGCGAGGCTGGTCAGCACGTCGGAGCGGGTGACCTCGACCGTCGGTGGTGGCGGCACCGAGCCCATGACACCCATGAGCGAGCGGCAGGCCGTGTCCTCATCGATCCAGGGGTCCTCCAGCAGCAGCTGGAGGTGCACGTCGAGGATGCGGGCGGTGCCGTCGCTGCGCTCGATGTAGCGTCCGATCCAGAACAGGCTCTCGGCGATCCGGCTCAGCATGGCATCACCTCCGCATCCGCCCCCGCGGCGCGCACCGGATCCGCGCGTCCCCCTTGCGGCCCACCGTGTCCCACTTGCTGCACACCGTGTCCCGCTTCTGGTCGCCCCAGGCCCTTGCAGACGACAGATTCTGGGACATGCTGGCGGGTGGATGCCGCGGCATCCCGCACCGCCGGCTGTCGCTTCACCTCCTGGGTGTCGCGGCCCTGCTGCTGC
>NZ_MKRU01000037.1:8911-29000 GCF_001897985.1 Microbacterium sp. 69-7
CGCCGACGATCCAGGTGTCCTTCGAGCCGCCACCCTGTGAGGAGTTGACGACGAGCTGCCCCTCCGGCAGAGCCACGCGCGTCAGGCCCCCGGGCAGCACCCAGACCTCGTCTCCGTTGTTGACCGCGAACGGACGGAGGTCCGCATGGCGCGGGCGCATCCCGTCCTCGACGAGGGTCGGGATGGTCGAGAGCATCACGACCGGTTGAGCGATCCACCCACGCGGGTCGCGGATGAGCTTCTTGCGCAGCTTCTCGAGCTCCGCGGGCGACGCGTCGGGGCCCACCACGAGGCCCTTTCCGCCCGAGCCGTCGACCGGCTTCACGACGAGCTCGTCCAGCCGGTCGAGCACCTCTTCGAGGGCGGCCGGCTCCTCGAGCCGCCACGTGTCGACGTTCTTGAGGATCGGCTCCTCCGCGAGGTAGTAGCGGATGAGGTCGGGCACGTACGTGTAGAGCAGCTTGTCGTCGGCCACCCCGTTGCCCACGGCATTGGCGATCGTCACGTTGCCCAGCCGCGCGGCGAGCATGAGGCCGGGCGCTCCCAGCATCGAATCGGCGCGGAACTGCAGCGGGTCGAGGAAGTCGTCGTCCACACGGCGGTAGATGACGTCGACGCGGCGCGGCCCGCGAGTGGTGCGCATGAAGACCTTGCCTCCGACGCACTGCAGGTCGCGCCCCTCGACGAGCTCGACGCCCATGAGCCGCGCCAGCAGCGTGTGCTCGAAATAGGCCGAGTTGTACACACCCGGCGTCAGCACGACGACGTTCGGGTCGTCGATGCCGGGCGGGGCCGAGGCGCGGAGGGCCTGCAACAGCTTGTTGGGGTAGTCGCCGACGGGACGCACCCGCATCGAGACGAACAGCTCGGGGAGCGTCTGGGCCATCACCCGACGGTTGGAGATGACGTAGCTGACGCCGGACGGCACCCGCACGTTGTCCTCCAAGACCCGCATCTCGCCGTTCTCGTCGCGGATGAGGTCGATGCCGGCCACCTGGATACGCACGCCGTTGGCCGAGTGGATGCCGGCGGCCTGGCGGTAGAAGTACTGGCTGGAGGCGATCAGCGCAGCCGGCAGCACGCCGTCGCGCACGCAGTGCTGGTGGCCGTAGGCGTCGTCGAGGAACGCCTCGAGGGCGCGCACGCGCTGCTGCACGCCCTTCTCGATGTTCGACCACTCGTCGTACTGGATCACACGGGGCACGGCGTCCAGCGGGAACGGACGCTCCTCTCCGGCGAAGTCGAAGGTCACGCCCTGCGCGAGGTACGAGCTGGCGAGCGACTCGGTGCGTCCGCGCAGCTCCTCCTGAGTCATCTTGGCGAGCGCCTGATACAGCTCGCGGTACGCCGGACGGGAGGTCGCTGCGGCGCCGGCGGGGGCGGGCGCCGCGAACATCTCGTCGAAGGCCGCGACGCCGGAGACGGTCTTGCGCGGAGCCAGCGTCGAGCCGTATCCGTCGAACAGGTCACCCATGCCATGAGCCTAGCCCGGGCCGTGTTTCCTGAGTGTGACGACGGATGCCGCGGCATCCGCCCGCGCGCCGTCCGCGGCGACTTAGGATCAGCGCATGCGTACGCGAGCACGGGCAGCCGCCGCCGGCGCGGCCTCCACCGCCTTCGGTGCCGGGCTCGGCGAGCTTGCCGGCGCCCTCGTGGGGGCGAGTCCCATCGCCGCCGTCGGCGGGGCACTGATCGACCTCGCCCCGCCGTGGGGAAAGGACCTCGCGATCGCCCTGTTCGGCACCGGCGACAAGGCGGCGCTCGTCACCGCGGTCGCCATCGCGCTGCTGCTGATCGGAGCCGGCGCCGGTCTGCTCGCCCGCCGCTCGATGGGCGCCGCGCAGGCTCTCGTCGTCGTGCTGGGGTTGGTGGGCGCGGTGGCCGCCGTGTCACGGGCCGATGCCGCCGCGCTGGCCGTCGTGGCCCCCGCCGTGGGCGCCGGCGCCACGCTCCTCGCCCTGAGCCTGCTCGCGCCGCGCGCCGTGACCGCGCCCTCCGCCGACGATGCCGCGGGCACCTCCCGCCGCACCTTCCTCCTGTGGACCGCCGGCGCGGCGGCGACGGGCGCTCTGGCCGCCGTCGGCGGGTGGGCGCTGCAGACGGGGGCCCGTGCCGCGACCGCGGTTCGCGCGGCGATCACGCTTCCGCGCGCCACGAAGACGGTGAGCGTGCCGGCCGGCGCCGACCTCGGCATCCCGCAGCTCGCGCCGGTCATCACGCCCACGGGCGATTTCTACCGGATCGACACGGCGCTCGCGGTGCCGCAGATCGACCCGGCGACCTGGCGACTGCGTATCCACGGCAAGGTCGACACCGAGGTGGAGATCGGCTGGGACGAGTTGCTCGCCCTTCCCCTGGAAGAGAGCGTGACCACCCTCACGTGCGTCTCGAACGAGGTGGGCGGCGATCTGATCGGCACTGCGCGCTGGCTCGGCTACCCGATCCGACACCTGCTGTCGCGGGCCGGCGTGCAGGCGGATGCCGACATGGTGCTCTCGACGTCGATCGACGGCTTCACGGCCGGCACCCCGCTGGAGGCGCTCACCGACGAGCGCAATGCGATCCTCGCCGTCGGGATGAACGGTGAGCCGCTTCCGCTCGCCCACGGCTTCCCCGTGCGGATGGTCGTGCCGGGCTTGTACGGCTATGTGTCGGCGACGAAGTGGGTGACCGACCTGGAGGTCACCCGTTTCTCCGATGCGCAGGGGTACTGGACGCCGCGCGGGTGGTCGGAGCGGGGCCCGATCAAGCTCGCCAGCCGCATCGACGTCCCCCGGCGCGGCGACACGGTCGCGGCCGGCGACACGGTGATCGCCGGCGTCGCCTGGCAGCAGCACGTGGGCGTTCGCGGTGTGCAGGTGCAGATCGACGGCGGCGAGTGGCAGGACGCGACGCTCGCGACCGCCATCTCGGCCGACACCTGGGTGCAGTGGTCGCTCCCGTGGCGGGCGACGGCGGGACCGCACACGATCGTGGCCCGCGCGATCGGCATCGACGGGCAGCCGCAGACGCCGACGGTCGCCCCACCGGCGCCGGACGGCGCGACCGGGTGGCCGCGGGTCTCGGTCTCCGTGACCTGAGGCCGGGCGGGGCTCAGCCCTCGAGGACGAGCCGCAGCTGCTCGATCGCCCAGTCCAGCTCGGTCGCACGGACCACGAGCGGCGGCGCGATGCGGATCGTCTGGCCGTGCGTGTCTTTCACGAGAACCCCCCGCGCGAGCAGCCGCTCGGCGATCTCGCGTCCCGTTCCGCGCGCCGGGTCGATGTCGACGCCGGCCCAGAGCCCGGCGACGCGGATCGCGGTGACACCGTTGCCGACGAGCGGTGCCAGCGTGGCCTCCAGGTGCTCACCGAGCGCGGTGGCGCGCGCCTGGAACTCGCCCGATGCCAGCATCTGCACCACCTGGGCACCGATGGCCGCCGCGAGCGGGTTGCCCCCGAACGTGGACCCGTGCTCGCCGGGACGGATGACCCCGAGGACGTCGCGGTCGGCGACCACCGCCGACAGGGGCACGATCCCGCCGCCGAGCGCCTTGCCCAGCAGGTACACGTCGGGCACGACCTGCTCCCGGTCGCAGGCGAACGTCGTACCCACCCGCGCGAGCCCGGACTGGATCTCGTCCGCGATGAACAGCACGCCTTCGCGGTCGCACACCTCCCGGATGGCGCGGAGGTAACCGTCGGGCGGGATGACGACGCCCGCCTCACCCTGGATCGGCTCGACCAGCACCGCGGCGGTGTTCTCGTCGATCGCGGCGGCGATGGCGTCGGCATCCCCGTACGGCACGCGGACGAATCCGGGCGTGAAGGGGCCGAAGCCGGCGCGAGCCTGCTCGTCGTCGCTGAAGCCGACGATCGTCGTGGTGCGACCGTGGAAGTTGCCGTCGGCGACGATGATGGTCGCGGCATCCGCGGCGACGCCCTTCGTGCGGTACGCCCACGCGCGGGCGACCTTGATCCCCGTCTCGACGGCCTCCGCACCGGTGTTCATCGGCAGCACGAGGTCCTTGCCGCACAGCTCCGCGAGCGCCGCGGCGAAGGTGCCGAGCTGATCGTTGTGGAACGCTCGGCTCGTCAGCGTGACCCGGCCCAGCTGCGCGGTGGCCGCGGCCACCAGGGCGGGGTGGCGGTGACCGAAGTTGAGGGCGGAGTAGGCGGCCAGCAGATCGAGGTAGCGCTTGCCCTCGACGTCGGTCACCCAGGCCCCCTCACCGCGGGCGATGACGACCGGCAGCGGGTGATAGTTGTGCGCGACGTGCTCGTCCTCGGCCGCGATGAGGGCGGCGGAGGATTCGTCGATGGAGATGGCGGAGCTCATTTCATTCCTCGCAGTTCGAGCGTGCAGCATTTGATGCCTCCGCCGCCGAGCAGCAGCTCCGACAGGTCGACGGGAACGGGAACGTAGCCCCGATCGCGCAGCTGGGCATCGAACCCGGTGGCGCGCGGGGAGAGGAAGACGTGACGGCCATCGGATGCCGCGTTCAGGCCGAACACGGCGCCGTCCTCGTCCGACACGAGGATCGCGTCGGGGTAACGCTCTTCCAGCAGCCGCAGCGACGCCTCGTCGAACGCCGAGGGCAGGTAGGCGATGTTCGCGGCATCCACCCCGCCCTCACCTTCGACCGGGTCGAGCACGCAGATCGCGGTGTCGAGGTGGTAGAACCGAGGATCGATCAGGCGGAGGGAGACGACCTCGCGGCCGAAGACATCGGCGACCTCGCGATGACTGTCACCGACGGAGCGGAATCCGGTGCCGGCGAGGATCGTGTCGCCGACGAGAAGGAAGTCCCCCTCACCCTCCTGCACCTCGACCGGTTCGATCACCTCGAAGCCGGCGGCGGCGAACCAGTCCATGAACGGACGCTCCTCCCCTCGCCGTTCCGGAACACGAAAGCGGACTCCAAGCGCTCGGCCGTCGACGACGAAACCGCCGTTGGCCGTGTAGACCATGTCGGGAAGTCCCGGCAGCGGGTCGATCAGTTCGACCTCGTGTCCGAGGGCGAGGTACGTGTCGTACAGCGTCTGCCACTGACGCACGGCCTTGGCCGTGTCGGTCGGTCGCGCCGGCTCCATCCACGGATTGATCGAATAACGCACCGTGAAGTGCTCGGGTCGGCACATCAGGTAGCGGCGGTGATGGGCGATACGGTCGGGCATTCGAGATCCTCGTTCCTCGCCATCCCCATTCTGCCAGAGCACCCTCGGCATCCGCCGAGACTGTCAAGACCGTTGCGGGTTTCATTCCCCTGAGTAGATTCGTCCCATGGTCCGCCGCACGGGAGAGGAAACGCGCGCACTGTTGTTGCGCGTCGGCATGCAGATGCTGCTGGAGCGCGGGGTGGCGGCCGGTGTGCAGCACATCCGTCTGCAGGAAGTACTGCGACGGGCGGGGCTGACCACCGGAGCGGCGTATCGGTTGTGGGCCGATCAGAGCGACTATCAGCGTGACCTCGCAGTGGCGATGGTGCGGCTGCGCATCCGCAGCGACCCCGCCGAGTATCCGCGTGCCGCGATCGAGGATCTCGTCGCGGCGGCGGCCGACGGTGACGAGGTGATCCGCACGGCGGCTGCCGCGCATGTGCAGAGCATCACACTCGACACCGACGATCCGACCCACGATCTGGACGCGCAGCAGTTCCTCGTGACCCTGGCGCTGCGGGCGACGGCCGAGACCTGGCCCGAGCTGCAGGAGGCGACCCGAGAGCGCCATCAGGGATCCATCGCGGCGTTCGCGCAGTTCTACGTCTACCTCATGGAGGCGTACGGGCTGCGTCTGCGCTCTCCGCTCACCATCGAAGACTTCACCGAGCTGCTGGCCGCGATGTCGGAGGGGTTCGCGTTGCGGGCGATCGAGGGCATTCCGCACCCGATCGTCGCGGCGAGCGCATCGGACGAATTCCCCGAAGGCGCGTGGACGCTTCTCGGTCTCGGAGTGCGCGCACTGGTGTATGGGCTGATGGTTCCGGTCGAGACGGACGAGCGCGACTGCGAATCGGGCGGGAGCTCTGGAGTCGAGTGAATCCCCCGGCCCCAGAGCGACACTCCCCCCGGCGTGTCACAAGACGGTCCGATCGGACGCGCAACCGCGCGTGAGCCGATCCCCGTCTGGCGCTCCCCAGATGCGCCAGAATCATGCTCGCTCGCGCGACCTTCCATCGCCAGAAAGATAACTTGTTTCTCTCGCTGGGGCGTCGGCGACGGTTGCGTTCCACACCTCCACGAGGCGCTCGTCGGTCTCGGTCGCCGTGCGCGCCAGGCCCTCGGCATCCACGTAGTCATAGGTGACCGTGGACATCTCACCCGTTGCGACGTAGCCCAGGCGCTCGATCGACGTCGGATGCCGAGAGCTCACGGACCTCGACGAACGCCGGCCGCATCAGATGACCTCCGCGCTCCAGTCGTCGGGGTTGCCGAAGCGGTGCGCAGTGATCGACACGGCCTGCTCGCGCAGGAACGGCAGCAGTTCGATGCGGCCGGCGGTGGTGACCTCTCCGGCGTAAACGGCGATGTCGACGTCACCGTCGGTCGCACTGACGAGGGCATCGTGGACGCGGGCGACGGATGCCGCCGGCCCGACCAGCCGCACGCGCGGTGCGTCACCATCTTCGCGTGCCGCCTGCAGGCGCTCGATCCACTGCTCGTCGGTCTCGACGAACACCGCGATGTCGAGATCACCGAGCGCGCGACGCACGCCGGCCGGAAGCCCCACCGGTGCACTGATCGTCATCCCGCCACCCGCGCGAACGCCCGCGACCACGACGCGCAGCAGGGCCTGCCACGTGGCATCCTTCGTCGCGCGCACCGCCACCTCGACGGGCCGATACCGGAAGAGATTGCGCTCCACACCGAGCCGTGACACGTCCTTGACGCGGCCGAACTCCCTATCCCAGGCGACCGCATCGGACAGCGCGCCGCGACGCAGCCACTCGAAGGCCTCGTAGTCCAGCGAGGGCTGGGCGGACTCGATGAGCGTCGTGATGCGCGCATCCAGCCCACGCAGGTGCAGCGTCGATGACGGCGCGCCACCCGCCGAGGGCCGCCACGAGCCGAGTCCGATCAGATAGTTCGGGCCGCCGGCCTTCGTGCCGGTGCCGACCGACGAGCGCTTCCAGCCGCCGAACGGCTGACGCTGCACGATCGCCCCGGTGATGCCGCGGTTGACGTAGAGGTTGCCCGCCTCGACCCGATCGAGCCACAGTTCGAGGTCGGCCGGGTCCTGCGTGTACAGCCCCGCCGTCAGGCCGTACGCGACGGCGTTCTGCAGCTCGACCGCCTCCGACAGCGAGGAGGCGTGCATGATGCCGAGCATCGGGCCGAAGAACTCCTCGAGGTGCGTGCGCGACCCCGGCCGCACCCCGACGCGGATGCCGGGCCGCCACAGGCGCCCGGCCAGAGCAGCATCGGCGTCGGCCGAACCCTCGATGAGTTCGGGAGCGACCAGCCAGCTCTCACCCTCCTCGAGGGTCGTGAGGGCCCACTCGAGCTTGCCGCGCGGCGTCTCGATCACCGGCCCGACCTCGCTCGACGGGTCGGAGGGCGCTCCCACGCGCAGTGAGCGGACGGCATCGACGAGCTGGCGCGCGAACCGCTCGGAGCGCGCCACCGGTCCCACCAGGATCGCGAGCGAGGCGGCGGAGCACTTCTGCCCGGCGTGACCGAAGGCGCTCTTCACCAGATCGGATGCCGCGAGATCCAGGTCGGCGGAGGGCATGACGATCATGGCGTTCTTGCCGCTCGTCTCGGCGAGCAGCGGCAGGTCGCGCCGCCACGAGCGGAACAGCTGCGCGGTCTCCCACGAGCCGGTGAGAATCACACGATCCACGTCGGGGTGCGCGATCAGCTGCTGGCCGTGCTCCTCCTCGTCGACGTCGACCAGCGCGAGGATGTCGCGGTCGACGCCCTCGAGGTCCAACGCCGCCCAGACGGCCTCGGCGACCACGGCCGCGCAGCGGCGCGCCTGAGGAGCCGGCTTGAACACGACACCCGAGCCCGCCGCGAGCGCAGCGAGCACTCCGCCGGCAGGGATCGCGACGGGGAAGTTCCAGGGCGGCGCGACCACCGTGAGCGCCGCAGGCACGAAGACCGCGCCGCTCACCCGATCGAGCTCGCGCGCCGTCGCGGCGTAGTAGTTGGCGAAGTCGACGGCTTCGCTGACTTCGACATCGGCTTCGGCGAACACCTTGCCGGTCTCGCTCGCGGCCACCTCGATGAGCTCGCCGCGCCGAGCCTCGAGCGCACGCGCGACCGCACGCAGAACCTTCGCTCGATCGTCCGCGGGCACGGCGCCCCACCGTGTGCCGGCGGCCCGAACGCGCGCGACCGTCTCTTCGAGCGACGCCGAATCGTCGATGCGCGCAGCGGCGATGGTCGACTCTCCGGCGCTCGACCCGGCGATCCGCGCCAGAATCTCGTCGGCCCAGGCACGGTTGGCCGGCAGCGCGGGGTCCGTGTCGGGCGCGTTCGCGAACCCCGGCGCACCCTCGGCGCGGACGGATTCACGAAGGTCGAAGACCGCGGTGTCGACGAACGACCCGCCGTCACCCCGACCGTCGGCGATACCGAGAACCACCTGCGTCAGATCGCCGTCGGCGGCTCCCTCCGCCGTTTCGGCTGCGGGCTCCGGACGGGTGAGGGCGGGGGTCGCTGCGCCGCTCGCCGCGTCGTCCCGCCGGGTCTGCGTCCGCTGAGGCCCCACGGGAAGCGCCGGGTCGGCCGCCCGCAGCAGCGAGGCGAGGAAGCGGTCGCGCTCCCGCGCGAACATCGCCGGATCTTCGGCAAGATCGAAAGCGGCCGAGAGGAAGTTGTCGCTCGACGCGTTCTCCTCCAATCGGCGCACGAGGTAGCTGATGGCCACATCGAACTCGTCGGGCCGCACGACCGGCACGTACAGCAGCACGTGGCCGACCTCGCGCGAGACCGCCGCCACCTGTCCCTGTGCCATGCCGAGGAGCATCTCGAACTCGACGTCGTCCCGGACGCCGCGCTCCCCCGCGAGCAACCACGCGTACGCGATGTCGAAGAGGTTGTGGCCGGCGACGCCGAGGCGCACCGCGCGCGAGTTCTCCGGCCGCAGCGCCTCGTCGAGGCACCGGAGGTAGCTGGCGTCGGCGTCGAGCTTGCTCGCATGGGTGGCCAGCGGCCAGCCGTGCATGACGGCATCCACCCGTTCCATCGCGAGGTTCGCGCCCTTGACGAGTCGCACCTTGATGCGGGCGCCCCCGCCGTCGACCCGCTGCTGAGCCCAGGCGGTGAGCTGCCGCAGGGCCGGCAACGCATCGGGAAGGTAGGCCTGCAGGACGATGCCCGCCTCCAGGTCACGCAGCCGCGGATCCTCCAGCAGCCGGGTGAACACCGCGATCGTCAGGTCGAGGTCGCGGTACTCCTCCATGTCCAGATTGATGAACGTCTGAGCGGACTCGGGCCCCGCCGAGGAGGCGGCCGTCAGGTACAGCGGGAGCAGGCGGTCGACCACCCGGTCGACGACCTGGTCGAAGGCCCACATCGAGATGTGGCTCGCGATAGCCGACACCTTCACCGAGACGTAGTCGACGTCGTCGCGACGGATGAGATCGTGGATGCCCTCCAGGCGACGCAGCGCTTCGGCTTCGCCCAGCACGGCTTCGCCCAGGAGGTTCAGATTGAGACGCGCACCGGATTCCCGGATGGCCGTCAGGGCGGGGCCCAGCTTGTCGGGCCGGGCATCGACGATGAGGTGCCCGACCATCTCGCGCAGCGCTTTGCGCGCGATCGGCACCGTCGGCGCCGGAAGAATCGGCCCGACGGCACCCGCCGTGCGCACCGCCGCACGCAGGTACCAGGGCAAGAACTGCGGAACCAGAGGCGCCACGCGCTGCAGGTTCGCCGCGGCGGCGCTCAACGACTCGGGACGCATAACACCGTCGACGAAGCCGATCGTGAACGGCAGCCCGTGCGGATCCTTGAGCACGCCCGCCAGCCGTTCGGCGGCGGGATCGACGTCGGCAGCCGCAGACTCGTCCACCCAGCGTCGCGCCAGCGAGATGGCGCTGTCGGCGAGCGCGGATGCCGAAGGAGGCGTGGTGGTGTCGTCGGTCACGTCTCCAGAGTGCACTGTGTCCATGCGTCCAGCGTGAGGCACGCATATGATTCGGCAAAAGCGATGATCTTTGACGGATATCGTTCGATGACAGCGATGTTTTCTCCGGCGCGACCACGACGCAGCCGAGACGACGGCGACGGGTGACGGAAGGAGCGCGCGTGTTCGAGTTGAGACGCCTCCGACTGCTGCACGAACTCGCCCAGCGCGGCACGATCGCCGCCGTCGCACAGGCCTTGGCGTACAGCCCGTCCACGATCTCGCAGCAGTTGTCGCAGTTGGAGCGCGAGGCGGGAGTGGCGCTGCTCGCTCCGGATGGACGCCGCGTGCGGCTGACCGCGCACGGCGAGACGCTGGCCGCCTACGCGGCGCGCGCCCTCGATGCCGACGAGGAGATCCGCGGCGAACTCGAAGACACCCGCCTCGGGATCGCGCCGGTGCGTCTCGCCGTGCTGCAGACGGCCGCCCGCGCTCTCGTGCCCGCAGCCCTGACCCTGCTCGCCGAGCGGACGCCGGGCCTGCGCGTGGAGATCTCCGAGCTGCCGCCCGAAGAGGGGTTGTTCGAGCTCGGAGCGCGCGGCTTCGACCTCGCGATCGCCGAGCAGTACCCGGGGCTCACTCGCCCGCACCGATCGGCGCTCGATCGGGATCTGCTCGGCGTCGACCCGATCCGGCTGGCGACGGCGCGCGCCATCGGGCCGCTGGCCGACCTGGCCGAACACGCCTGGGTGATGGAGCCGCGCGGCACGGCGGCGCGCGAGTGGGCGATGCAGCAGTGCCGCGCCGCCGGGTTCGAGCCGGATGTCCGCTTCGAGCTCGCCGACCTCAGCGGACATGCCGAGCTGATCGCCGCCGGTCACGCCGTCGGACTGCTCCCGGATCTGCTGTGGGCCGGCGGCGCACCCCCGGTGCACCTGAGCGCGCTTCCGGGCGACCCGGCGCGCGAGATCTTCACGGCCGCGCGCCGATCCAGCCGCAGCCTTCCCGGCATCCGCAGCGTCCGCGACGCTCTCGCCGACGCGTTCGTCGCGCGTCGGGTCTGACGCCGGCATCCCTGCGGGATCAGTCCCACTCGCTCGGCGCGGGGGCCTTCGTCGAGGGCAGCGCGCTGTCGCGAGCCCAGTCGGCCACCCACTGCGGCAGCGGTGGGAGATCATCCGGCCGCTCGAGCGCCTCGAACAGCTCGTCGGTGTTCACCACGCCGCCGGTGCGGCGCAGGAAGCGCGCGCGGACGATCATCTCGGCATAGACCTCGCCGTCCACGACCGCGCGGTGCATCTGGTAGACGGCCTTGTCATCGTGGGCGTACAGGCGGGATTCGACCGTGAAGCGCTGCCAGAGCTGCAGCGACTTGCGGAAGGTGACCGTCTCGCTGGCGACCACCGCGTACCAGCCCTGCGCGTTCATCGCATCCCAGATGCCGGTGCGGATGAGCAGGTCGAAGCGGCCGAGGTCGAACAGCGAGGCGTAGCGGCCGTTGTTCATGTGACCGAGGAGGTCGATGTCGGTCGGGAGCGTCCGCAGCCTGATGCGCCCCACGGTGCGCGGCGGCAACGGGCCGCGCCGATGCAGCAGCACCTTCGCGCGCCAGATGGTCAAGAGGGTCCGCCACCATACGTTCACGAAGCGCGATGCTAGCGGATTCCCCGATGGGCTCCTGGCATCTCTTGTGGGGTTCCCACAGTCCTCGTGGTGCCGCCGCGACGAGGGTGGAGCGCGGCATCCATCGATTTCGTGAATCGGAAGGGCCGCCGTAGAGTCTGGCCATGGAAGCCCCCACCGACATCACCGCGCAGACCGACACCGTCGTCCGTCCCGTTCGTGACGTGGATGCCGAGGCCCTCGGACGTGTCCACGCCACGTGCTGGCACGAGACCTACGACCACCTCATCAGCAAGGCTGCTCTGGAAAACGTCTCACCCAAGCGCCTCGCCGAGCTGTGGACGCACTGGGCCCAGCAGGGCCCCGAGTTCAAGATGTTCGCCGCCCTCGTCGGCGGCGAGATCGTCGGATTCGCCGGCTCGGGCCCGGCGCGCGACCGCGACGCTCCGCGCACGCGTGAGCTCTACTTCATCTACCTGCTCGACCAGTTCCACGGCACCGGCATCGGGCAGCAGCTGTTCGACGCGACGGTCGACGCCGACGAGGAGCTCTACCTCTGGGTCGCCGAGGACAACCCGCGGGCGCACCGCTTCTACGCGCGCAACGGTTTCACGCTCGACGGCGCCACGCACACCGAGCCGTTCCTCGGCGAGACGCTCACCGAGGTCCGCTTCGTGCGCTGATCGCGCCTGCCGCGTCGCGGGTTCCGCCGGCCCCACCGCGCTGACGAACTCCGCAGATTCTGACGAACTCCGCATCCAGATCGCCGATCGGATGCGGAGTTCGTCGCATTCTGCGGAGATGCTCGGCTGAGCGGCGGCCACTGTCGGGACGCTGATCGCGCGCGTCAGCGCCCGCTGACCGTGCCGAACAGGCGGGCGATCGGGGCGAGCACGAGCGGGCGGGCGGCGACCCACGCGGCGGCGATGACCACGAGAGAGACCACGAACAGCCAGAAGCCGGTCCAGTTGTCCGCAGAGGCCGTCGGGTCGACCGAGCCCTGCGCGGCGTACATGTGGTTGAGGTTGCGCAGCGCCCCGGTCGCGAGCACGAGAACGACGTGGATGACGATGAACACGACGAAGAACAGCATCACCGGGAAGTGCACCTTGCGCGCCCACTCGATCGGGTAGGCGGCGCTGAGCTTCAGGTTCTTCTTCGGCCACATCCCGCTCATCCGGAAGCCGGTGATCGCGGCGAGCGGGGCGGCGATGAAGACGGTCGAGAAGTAGGCGAGCTGCTGCAGCGCGTTGTAGTTGACCCAGCCGTTCTCGGTCGGCCAGTCCAGCGAGACGTACTGCAGCGCGGCGCTGAGCGCGTTGGGGACGACTTCCCAGCTCGTGGGGACTATCCGCATCCACTGGCCGGTGACGAACAGCAGCACGATGAAGACGGCGCCGTTGATGAGCCACAGGATGTCGAGCGCCTGATGGAACCAGATCGTCAGGCTCGTCTTGCCCTTGGGGTTGTTCTTCGGCGCCCAGAAGACGCTCGGCCGCTTCTCGCGGCGGATCGTGAGCCCCGAGCGGATGATCAGCACCATCAGGAAGACGTTGAAGAAGTGCTGCCAGCCGAGCCACGCGGGGATGCCGACGGGCGCACCGGCAGGCAGGTGGTACTCCCCGGGGTAGGTCGCGAGGAAGTCGCGCGGGCCGTCGAGGCTCAGCAGGAACCGCACCGCGAGCACCGCCATGCCCGCCGCGAACAGGAGCCCGATCCCGCCGACGATGACGGTGCCCGCCCACTGCGTCTTCGTGAACGGGCCGATGCGCTGCGGTTCAGGCTTCGGCTGCGGCCGACGCGACGCGGCACGACCGGCCCACGCGGTCTGCGGAACGCTCAGCGGCGCACGCGGACCCTCGGCGACGGCGGGAACGAGAGGGCTGTCGGCGGCGTGGGCGACCTCCGCGGAGGCATTCTCCTCACCGGGCGCCGCGGCATCGACGGCGGCCACGGCGACCGCGGTCGATGCAGCCACCTCGGTGCCGGCGGGTGGCCAGGCGTCGCCGCCCGCGACGCGGGGCAGCCCGCGTCGCACCGATGGGGCGCCGTCGGCCGCGGCGGGTCGGGGCGTCGGAGCGGAGACCGCGGCCGCCTCCGCGTACGCCGCCTCGGCGTCAGCGGCAGCAGCGACGACGCCGGTCGGCCACGGCTCGCCTCCGGCGACGCGCGGCAAGCCCCGGCGTACGACGGTCTCGCTGCCGCGGGAAAGTGCGGAGGCGGCCACCGCGGTCGCCTGTTGCCCCGAGTGCGTCGGTGCGACGGCGGACGGCGCCATGTCTGCCTCGGCGACAGTGCTCTCCACGACAGGGGTCGCCTCCACGACGGCCTCGGCGGGCGCGCTCGCGGCCGGCGGCCACGGTTCTCCACCGGCGACGCGCGGCAAGCCGCGGCGCATGGACGATCCGCCGGTCGCCATCAGGCCTTCCTGGCGTCGAGGGCGGCGATCAGCTGCGGGACGACCGTGAACACGTCCCCCACGATGCCGAAGTCGGCGATGTCGAAGATCGGGGCGTCGCCGTCTTTATTGATCGCGACGATCGTCTTCGCGGTCTGCATGCCGGCTTTGTGCTGGATCGCGCCCGAGATGCCGAGAGCGACATACAACTGCGGAGACACCGACACACCGGTCTGACCGACCTGGTGCGAGTAAGGGATGTACCCGGCATCCACGGCGGCCCGCGAGGCGCCCACAGCCGCGCCGAGGGCATCGGCGAGCTGTTCGACGAGCGCGAACTTCTCGGCCGAGCCGAGTCCGCGCCCTCCCGAGACGACCTTCGCCGCGCCGCGCAGCTCCGGCCGCGACGACGCCGCGACCTCGGCTTCGAATCCGGTGATGCGCGCCGCCGGCGCGCCCGAGGCGGCGACCTCCAGCGGCACCACCCGCGGCTCGGCGACGGCCGCGGCACGGGCGTCGACCGCCCCCTGGCGCACCGTGACCACGAGAGGACCGAAGGTGGCTGCGCTCGTGACGTTGTACGCCCCGCCGTAGACGGAATGCTGCGCGAGCACGCCCTCGTCGTCGCGGGAGACGCCGACCGCATCCACGGCCAGGGCCGCACGCGAGCGTGCCGCGTACCGTCCGGCGATGTCGCGGCCCTCGATGGAGTTCGACACGAGCACGGCGTCGGGCTTCACGAGCGCGGATGCCGCGTCCACGGCATCGACCAGAGGAACCGTCAGCGATCCGTCCGCACCGCCCAGCCCCGCGGTGAGCACGACCGCAGCCCCCAGCGCACCCGCCGCCTCGGCGAGTGCGGCATGCGCCTCGTCACCGGCGACGACCAGCGCGACCGGCGTGCCGATGCCGGCGGCGGCGCCGAGCAGTCCGGCGGCCGAACCGGCCAGCTCACCGGCCGGGGTGACATCCAGCAGGACGAGAATCGCGTCCGAGGCGACATCCACCATCACGTTCTCCATCGTCATCGTTCCCAGCACCGTTCTCAGGCCAGTCGGTTCTCGACGAGGAAGGCGGCGAGCTTGTCGCCCGCGTCGCCCTCATCGACGATCTTGATTCCCGCACCGCGCGGAGGCTTCTCGGCGACCGCCGTCATGATCGACTGCGCGGCCGCGGACGGGTCCACGTCGACGCCGAGGTCGGCCAGCGACACGATCTCGAACGGCTTCTTCTTCGCCGCCATGATGCCCTTGAAGTTCGGGAACCGGGCATCCGGGAGGGCTTCGGTGATCGAGATGACGGCCGGCAGCGCCGCACTGACCTGCGCGGTGCCGAAGTCGGTGGCGCGCGTGCCGGTGATCTCCCCCTCGCCGATCGTGACCGACGACAGCGCGGTCGCCTGCGGCACCTGCAGGTGCTCGGCGATCATCGCCGGAAGGACGCCGCCGGTGCCGTCGGTGGAGAGATTGCCGGTGATGACCAGGTCGAACCCGGCTCGCCGCACCGCAGCGGCGAGCACGGCCGCGGTCACGCCCAGATCTGCGCCGGCCAGCGCCGGGTCGACGACCTGCAGAGCGGATGCCGCGCCCATCGCGAGCCCCTTGCGGATGGTGGCCGCAGCCTCCTCCGATGCCATCGAGACGACAGCGACCTCCGTGCCGGGGTGGGCGTCGGCATACGACAGAGCCACCTCCAGTGCGCGCTCCCCGATCTCATCGAGCACGCGCTCAGAGGCCGAGCGCTCGGCGAGACCGGTCTCGAGGTCGAGCTTGCGGTCGCCGTAGGTGTCGGGGACTTCTTTGACCAGCACCACGATCTTCATCGGTTCTCCTTGCGACGCATTCATTCTAGAAGGCGCGACTCAGTATCGCATCCGTTGAGACTCAGGATCATCCGTGGGGGCGGATCGAGGTCCGCGCTAGCGTGAGACCAGCGCGCACGGCACTTCGGGCGCCGAGCCGTTCGAGGAGATGCCCGTGAGCCGCACGCCGTCGTCGCCACGCGATCCGATCGCAGAGGCCCGCCGCCAGTGGGTGGCGCACGGCTGGGTCGACGCCGCGGCAGGGATGACGGCGGTGACGAGCATCATGCGGGCGCAACAGATTCTGCTCGCGCGCGTCGACGAGGCCCTGAAGCCGTTCTCGCTCACGTTCGCCCGCTACGAACTGCTGACGCTGCTGAGTTTCACCCGTGACGGACGGATGCCACTGTCGTCGGCGGCGAGCCGCTTGCAAGTGCACCCGACGAGCGTGACGAACACCGTCGACCGCCTTGAAGCGGCCGCGCTCGTCGCGCGCGAGCCGCACCCCGGCGATCGTCGGGCGACGCTGGTCGCCCTGACGAGGGCGGGGCGTGACCTCGCGGCTCAGGCCACCGCGGCGCTCAACGACGCCGTGTTCGCCGCGCCCGGCCTGACAGCCGACGACGTGGAAGACCTCGTCGCGATCGTCGCCCGACTGCGCCGGTCGGCGGGCGACGTCGTCAGCGATTCGTGAATCGCGGCGCACGCTTCTCCCGGAAGGCGGCCATGCCCTCCTTCTGGTCGTCCAGCGCGAACAGTGATGTGAAGACCTGCTTCTCGAAGCGCAGCCCCTCGGCGGCGGCGGTCTCCAGCGAGGCGCGCAGCGACTCCTTGGCGGCGTACAGGACGGGAAGCGATTTCGCGGCGATCTGCTCGGCCATCGCTTCTGCCTCGGCGAGCAGGTCGGCGGCGGGCACGACGCGGGAGACCAGGCCGGCCCGCTCGGCTTCGGCGGCATCCATCATCCGTCCGGTGAGCACGAGCTCTGCCGCCTTGTAGTAGCCGATCGCACGCGGCAGACGCTGCGTGCCGCCGAGGCCGGGGATGACGCCGAGAGTGATCTCGGGCTGACCGAAGCGGGCGGTGTCGGCAGCCAGGATGATGTCGCACGCCATCGCCAGCTCGCAGCCGCCTCCGAGCGCGTACCCCGCGACGGCCGCGATGACGGGCGTGCGTACGCGCGAGAAGGCCTCGAGGCCCACGAAGGGGTTGCGCAGCGACATCTCGACGGCAGAGCGGTCCTCCATCTGCTTGATATCGGCGCCGGCGGCGAAGGCGCGCTCCGAGCCGGTGACGACGATGCAGCCGATCTCCTCGTCGGCATCGAACGCGGCCGCCGCGGCGGCGAGTTCTTCGACCAGGGTCGAGTTCAGCGCGTTGAGCGCCTCGGGGCGGTTCAGGGTGATCCAACCGACGCGGCCGCGGGTGGAGACGAGGATCGTGGAGTAGTCGCTCATGTGCTCATGCTCCCAGAACGTCGCGACCGATGATGACCCGCATGATCTCGTTCGTGCCCTCCAGGATCTGATGCACACGAAGATCGCGCACCACCTTCTCGATCCCGTACTCCTGCAGATACCCGTAGCCGCCGTGCAGCTGCAGCGCCCGGTTGGCCACCTCGAAGCCGGCGTCGGTGGCGAAGCGCTTGGCCATGGCGCACTGCACGGCGACGTCGTCGGCACGGACGTCGATCGCGCGAGCCGCGTCGCGCACCATCGCCCGGGCCGCCTGCAGCTGCGTGGCCATGTCGGCGAGGGCGAACACGACGCTCTGCCGTTCGGCGAGGGCCTCGCCGAACGTGAACCGCTCGCGCACGTAGCGCACGGCACGATCGAGCGCCCACTGGGCACCGCCGACGGAGCAGGCCGCAATGTTGACCCGCCCCCCGTTGAGCCCGCTCATCGCGATGCGGAACCCCTCGCCCACGCCGCCCAGCAGAGCGGATGCCGGCACCCGCACCTCGTCGAGGATCACCTGACGGGTGGGCTGCGCGTTCCACCCCATCTTGCGCTCATGGGGTCCGAAGCTCAGGCCCTCGACATCCGCCGGCACCAGGAAGGCGCTGATGCCCCGCGCGCCGGGCTCGCCGGTGCGGGCCATGACGACAGAGACCGACGCCTCACCCGCGCCGGAGATGAACTGCTTGACCCCGGTGAGCACATAGCCGTCGCCGTCGGCGATCGCGCTCGTCGTGATGGCCGCGGCATCCGAGCCCGCGCCGGGCTCCGTGAGGCAGTAGGCGCCGAGGTCGCGAAGCGTGATCAGACGCGGCAGCCACTGCTCGCGCTGCGCCGGAGTGCCGTAGCCGTCGATCATCCAGGCGACCATGTTGTGGATGCTGATGTACGCGGCGATCGTGGGATCGCCCATCGACAGCTGCTCGAAGACGAGTGCGGCGTCCTCACGCGTCAGCGCGGTGCCGCCGACGTCCTCACGCACGTACAGCCCTCCGAGGCCGAGTTCTCCGGCGTCGGCGAGCACATCCCGCGGAAAGTGCTTGTCGCGATCCCATTCCAGCGCGTGCGGCTCCAGCCGCGTCCGGGCGAAGTCGCGGACGGCTTCGAGGATGGCTCCCCGCTCATCGGCGGAGAGGGAAGGGGACACAGTCATGCTCATCGCGTCACGTCCTTGTGAAACAGATCGACAGCCGGAAGTGCGCCCGGTAGGGCACAGCGATCATTTTACATGGACGTCCTAGTATCTCGCGCGACGCTCCGATCCGTCTCCTGTGAGCACCCGGTTGTCACGCGTACTAGCGTGAAGGCGCAGTGACCACGGGAGGAGGGCGATGGTGCTCAGTACGCGCGGGTCGAACCTCCTCGGGGTGGGCAACTACAACCAGGCGCTGATCCTCGATCTCATCCGCCGATCTCCGGAGGGGATGAGCCGCGTCGAGCTCGCCGAGAAGACGGGTCTGTCGGCGCAGACGCTGACCAACGTCACCCGCCGACTGACCGCAGAGGGATTCATCGCCGAAGCCGGGAAGGTGGGGACGGGCCCGGGCAAGCCGCGCACGATGCTCGCCCTCGAGCCGTCCGCGCGCTTCGCGATCGGCGTGCACCTGGATCCCGCGGTCACCACGGTCGTCCTGCTCGACCTCGCCGGACGGATCGTGCAGCACCGGGAGATCCAGCCGACGGGTGCCTCCAGCCATCAGCAGCTCGACGCCATCGGCGCGGTCGCGAGCGATCTCGTCGCGACGCTTCCCGATCCGGACCGCGTGCTGGGTGTCGGCATCGCCGCCCCCGGTCCGCTCGACACGGAGGCGGGCCTGCTGCTGAACCCCCCGCTTCTGCCCGAGTGGTCCGACACACCCCTGCGCGGCGAACTGGCCGCCAAGACCGGACTGCCCGCGCTGCTCGAGAAGGACGTCATCGCTGCCATGGTCGGCGAGCTGTGGGTGACGCCGGCCGGGGATCTCGGAGACGCGCTGTTCTTCTACTACGGCGCCGGCGCCGGTGTCGGGCTCTCGCTGGCCAACACACCGCTGCGCGGGGCGACCTCGAACGCCGGGGACATCGCGCACCTGATCGTGGACCCCGCCGGACCGGTGTGCGAGTGCGGGGCACGCGGATGCCTCGGCGTCTCGCTCGAGCCTGGGACCCTCCTGGCCGACGCGGGACTGCACTCGACGCCCGATCCGACGCCGCGCGACCCCCGCGCAGCCCTCGACGAACTGTGCCTGCGCGCACTGGAGGGCGAGCCTCGCCCCGCCGCGGCGCTGTCGCGCGCCGCGGCACGGATCGCGCGCGCTCTCGTGCAGCTGGACAATCTCCTGGATCTGACCGATGCCGTGCTCGGCGGCCCGGTGTGGGCTCGGCTGAGTCCGTTCCTGCGGCCCGCCGTTTCCGACGCGCTGGTGCGCACCGGCGGCGTGACGACGGTGCGCCCCTTGACGCTGCGCGAATCGCGACTGGGCACGGACGTGGCGGCCGTCGGCGCCGCGTGCCTCGTGCTCGACGGGGCGTTCACCGCGCGCCCCTCGCACCTGCTCATCACCGACTGAGAGCGATGCGCGCTCATTGCTCGTCGAGATGCAATCGTGACTTGACCTCATTTATCAAGTTGATAGATTAATCACGCTCAGCGCCGAGCTGACGCCATCCCCTAGGGCGTGTTGATCAAGAAGGTGCGGGGTGGCCAGCCGCCGCGAGTTGCGCGGGAGAATGGGCGTGTGAAGATCCAGGTGCTGCATATCGAGGATTGCCCGAATT
>NZ_MKRU01000038.1:0-13427 GCF_001897985.1 Microbacterium sp. 69-7
GACCAGGTCGAGGGGCTTCGCGTCGGTGCCGAAGCGCTCCGCGATGCCCGCCTGGATCTCGCCGAGCAGCTCGGGGCGCAGCTTCACGTTGCCGGGCTTGTAGACGCCGTGCACATTGCCGAACGTCAGAGCGGCGATATAGCGGCCGTTCTCGCCGAGGCCGAGCGCCTCGACGAATCGAGACACGTCGGCGGTGGTCGTGTAGAGCGCCTCGTTGGAGCCCTCGTGCTTGACGCCGTCCTCTTCGCCGCCGACCACGCCGATCTCGACCTCGAGAATCGCGTTGATGTTCTTCATGCGAGGCAGCAACTCCTTCGCGATGGCGATGTTCTCGTCGAGCGCAACAGCCGACCCGTCCCACATGTGCGACTGGAAGATGGGGTTGCGGCCGGCGCGGACCTCCTCCTCGGATGCCGCGATCAGCGGGAGCACGAAGTCCTCGAGGGCGGGCTTGGGGCAGTGGTCGGTGTGCAGCGCCACCGTGATCGGGTAGTTCTTGGCGACCTCGGTCGCGAACTTCGCGAACGCGAGCGCACCGGTGGCGCGACCCTTCACGGTGTGGCCGGCGAAATAGTCGGCTCCGCCGGTGGTCACCTGGATGATGCCGTCGGATCCGGCTTCGGTCAGACCCTGCAGGATCGCGTTGATCGACTGCGAGCTGGCGGCGTTGATCGCGGGGAACGCGTAGCCACCGGCCTTCGCGCGGTCCAGCATCTCGGCGTATTGCTCAGGGGTGGCGACAGGCATTTCTGCTCCTCAGTTCTGCGGGGATTCCTGGCACAGCCTATCGAAGCACCAGCGACGTCGGTGAGGCCCCCGCCGGGCAAAAGCGCCGGGTCGAGCTTGCCGCAGTGATAAGAAGTGCAGTTCCTTCCTCAGGCATTGGCTGAAAACACCGCACCCGCGGGGTGCGGCCGCCTAGGCTGACGTCATGGTGAGCCTGACCGCGGACATGAGCCCTTTGCACCCCGACCGGAACCTGGCGATGGAGTTGGTGCGCGCGACGGAGGCGGCGGCCATTCGCTCCGTACCGTTCATCGGACGGGGCCAGAAGGAGAAGGCCGACGGCGCGGCCGTCGACGCCATGCGGGCGTTTCTCACCACGGTGAACTTCGACGGAGTCATCGTCATCGGGGAGGGCGAGAAGGACAACGCTCCCATGCTCTTCAACGGTGAACACGTGGGAACGGGTCGCGGACCCCAGTGCGACGTCGCCGTCGATCCGATCGACGGAACATCGCTGACCGCCG
Organism: Microbacterium sp. 69-7; assembly: GCF_001897985.1. Classification (NCBI taxonomy): domain Bacteria; kingdom Bacillati; phylum Actinomycetota; class Actinomycetes; order Micrococcales; family Microbacteriaceae; genus Microbacterium; species Microbacterium sp. 69-7. The sequence continues at coordinate 1,251 of NZ_MKRU01000038.1, forward strand.
AGGGACGCAACAACGCGCTTTCGGTTCTCGCGGTCTCCGATCGCGGCTCCATGCTCGACGCGTCGAGTGTGTTCTACATGGACAAGATCGTTACGGGTCCGGCCGGCGTCGGTGTCGTGGACATCCGCCTGCCCGTCGGCGAGAACATCCGTCTTCTGGCGAAGGCACTGGGCAAGCCCGTCGACGAGCTCGTGGTCTCTGTGCTGAACCGTCCCCGCCACGCCCGACTGATCGAGGAGATCCGCGACGCCGGCGCCGGAACGCGGCTGATGAGCGACGGTGACGTCGCCGGTGGAATCAACGCGGCACGGCACAACGCCCGTACCGACATGTGCATCGGCATCGGAGGCAGCCCCGAAGGCGTCGCGACCACCTGCGCGATCAAGGCGCTCGGCGGCCACATTCAAGGACGTCTCTGGCCGCGCGACGACGACGAGAAGCAGCGCGGAACCGATGCGGGTCTGAAGCTCGACGGGTACGTCTACGAGGCCGACGAACTGGTCACCGGGCGCAACACGATCTTCGTGGCCACCGGCGTCACGAACGGTGAACTCGTCGCCGGTGTTCGCCGCGACGGCGACTTCGTCTATACGGAGAGCGTCGTTCTGCGGGGGGCTTCGGGCACGCTGCGGCGCATCTCCTCGGAGCATCTCACGTCGAAGTGGCTCTGAGCGCGGACCAGATCATCGGCGCGGCGCGCCCGGTATGGGCGACGCGACAGCCGTACCTCTGGCACAATGGGCAACGGTGTCACCGGCGACACAGACGTTTCCACGCAGTCCGGGGGTCACATGTCCGCAGCATCCAGCAGTCCCAGAACGGGTCAGGTGAGCGTTCCCGTGGACCCCGCACGCCGACCCGACGTGCTGTTGCGTCGCCGGATGCCGGATGGTCACCAGGTCAGTGCGTGGTGGATGATCGGCGCGTTCGTCGCGGTCTCCCTGTCTGTCGTCGGGCTGCTCAACCTGTTTCCCGCCTGAGCGCGCCTCCGTTCACAGCCGGTCCCTGAGCGAGCCGAGATCTGCTGCGATACCCGTTGCGGCTTCGTCGGCGTCGGCGTCGGCCGAGTCCACCATCAGCTCCGGGGCGACGAGCTTTCGCGGTGTCTTCTCGATCGACGCGGGAGCAGCCGCGGCATCCAGCTTCGTCTCGTCGATCCCGGGGAACTTCCGTGCCGTGACGAGAACGCGCGACTCGAGTGATCCGGTGAAGCGGTTATAGGTGTCGACCGTTCGCTCGATGGCGCGGCGGAGATCCTCGGCGTGCCCGGCAAGTCCTCCCAGCCGCTGGTACAGCTCGGTTCCCAGCTCGAAGAGGCGGCGGGCCTCCGTGGAGACCTCCTGCTGGGTCCAGGTGTAGGCCACCGTCTTCAGGACGGCCCACAGGTTCACGGGAGAGGCGAGCGCCACACGCTGGCGGAACGCGTGATCGAGCAGCGTCGGATCCTCCTCGAGTGCGGTCGCGAGCAACGCCTCGTTGGGCAGGAAGCACACGAGGAACTCCGGGCTCGAGTCCAGTCCCGACCAGTACGACTTCTTGGCGAGTGCGTCGACATGGGCGCGGACGGCCCGCACATGACGTTGGAGCAGACCCGCACGACGGGTGGCCTCCTCGCCGGTCGCGGTGATCGCAATCGCCGATGCTTCGATATAGGCATCGAGCGGCACCTTGGCGTCGACCGCCAGCGACATGCCGCCCGGCAGGCGAACGATCATGTCGGGTCTGCCATCGCCGGCGTGGGAGGTCACCGACGTCTGCAGATCGAAGTCGACGTAGCGGCTCAGCCCCGCTGATTCGACCACGCGCCGCAACTGCGTCTCGCCCCAGACGCCGCGTGTCACGTTGGAACGCAGGGCGCCCGCGAGGGACTCGGTGGTCGCCCGGAGCGCCTCATCGCTGGCGCGGGCCGCGCGCAGCTGCTCGACGAGAGAGCCGTACTGACTCTGGCGATCGCGTTCGAGGTCGGTCACCTTCTGCTGCATCGTCTGCAGGGACTCCTGCACCGGCGCCAGCGCGCGAAGGACCAGTTGATCGCGGCGTTCACGTTCCTGCTGCGCGCTGAGGTCAGCACGGGCCTGAGCGCCGAGATCCCGGGTGAGCGTGCGCTCATGCTCGAGCTGCACGTTCAGGGCGCGAGCGGAGGTCTCCGCGGCAGCCAGCCGTGCCGCCAGATCTGCGTTCTCGCGCGCGGTGCGCTCTGCGGCGCGCGCGCCGGCGGTGATCCAACCTCCGACGGCGCCGGCGATCAGGCAGAGAACTCCGACGACGATGACGATGAAGGCGTCCATGACTCCACAGTGGCGCACCCCTCCGACATCGACGGGCGCCGCGCGGTGAGTCCGCGTGAGGGGCCGTTCAGCCGACCGGGCCGGCGACGGGTGTGAGCCGACCGCTGCCGGCGAGGCGGGGGACGCGCACGCCGAGCAGCATGGCGAGTTCGACGACGTCGTGCACACCGGCACGGGCCGCCGCGTCGATCATGATGTGCGCGCAGGCGAGCGCGTCGGACGCGGCGTCGTGGTGGGCGAAGTCGAGGAAGCCCGCAGCAGCGGCTACCGAGGGCAGTCGATACGAGGCGAGGTCGTAGGTCTTGCGGGCGATCTGCAGGCTGCACAGGTAGCGGTACGACGGACACGCGGCATCCGTCGCCTCGCAGGCGCGTCGCAGGACGCTCATGTCGAAACCGGCGTTGTGCGCCACGACGACATCGTCACCGATGAAGGCGTCGAGGGCGGTGAGCTGGTCGACCCACGCCGGCGCATCGACGACATCCTCGGGATGGATGCCGTGGATGCCGATGTTCAGCTCGAAGAACCGGTCGTGGCCCGGCGGGGGCTTGATGAGCCAGCCCGCCGTCTCGACGACACGACCATCGCGGACACGCGTGAGACCGACGGCGCACGCCGAGGCGCTCGAAGAGTTCGCCGTCTCGAAGTCGATCGCGGTGAAGTCCAAGGCCACAGCTCTACTGTGCGCGTCGATGCCCCGCGGCGGCGGCAGGCGCGCCGCGGGGCGCACGTGGCCCCGACGTGCCGAGCGGGGAGCGAACCTGCTGCGCTCGCTCCCCGCCGGTCGTTGCGGCCGGATCAGTACCGCATGACGATGCGACCGTCGATCTGGCCCTTCTCCATCCGCTCGAAGATGTCGTTGACGTCCTCGAGGTTCTCCACGTGCACGGTCGGGTGGATCTGACCGCGCGCGTAGAAGTCGAGCGCCTCGATCATGTCCTGCCGGGTTCCGACGATCGAGCCGCGGATCGTGATCGCGCGCAGCACGATGTCGAAGATGTCGGCGTCGAAGGTCCCGGGCGGCAGACCGTTGAAGACGATCGTGGCTCCCCGCCGCACGACGCTGAGCGCCTGGTCGAAGGCTCTAGGGTGCACCGCGGTGACGAGGACGCCGTGCGTTCCTCCCGTGTGCTCGGAGATCGCGGCGCCGGGATCGGTCTGCGCGGCGTTGACCGTGACCTCTGCGCCGTGGCGGCGAGCGAGTTCCAGCTTGGCGTCGTCGACATCCACGGCAGCCACGCGCATGCCCATCGCCCGTGCGTACTGCACCGCGATGTGACCGAGCCCGCCGATGCCCGAGATGGTCACCCACTCGCCCGGTCGCACGCAGGTCATCTTCAACCCCTTGTACACCGTGACCCCGGCGCAGAGGATCGGGGCGACCTCGACCGGGTCGGCGCCGTCGGGGATCCGCGCGGCGTACTTCTCATCAACGAGCATGAACTCGCCGAAGCTCCCGTCCATCGAGTATCCGCCGTTCTGCTGCGCCGGGCACAGCGTCTCCCATCCGGTGCGGCAGTACTCGCACGTTCCGCACGCCGACCACAGCCAGGCATTGCCGACCTTCTGGCCGACGGTGAGCGTCGTCACGCCGGGGCCGAGCGCGACGACCTCGCCGTAGCCTTCGTGTCCGGGGATGAGATCGGCCTTCGGGGCGACCGGCCAATCGCCGCGCGCCGCGTGAAGGTCGGTGTGGCAGACGCCGCTGGTGATCACGCGCACGAGTGCCTGGCCGGGGCCGGGGCGCGGGACCGGCACGTCGGAGACGATCAGCGGCTCGCCGGGCGCGGTAACCACCGCGGCGCGCATGGTCGTGGCGATCGCCTCGGTCGCGGCGGCAGCAGGGGTGTCGGTCAGAGTCGTCATTGACATCACTTCCTCTCGGCGGAGCCGTTCCGCCCGATGTCTCGACGGTAGGAACGTCGAGGTTGCAAGAGGTTGCAGGCGTAGGGTCGCCCCATGGCGACACGCGACGAGATGGCGCTCAGCTTCGGCTCGGCGGCGGGGGAGTACCAGACGGGCCGGCCGTCGTACCCGGCGGCGGCCGTGGAGTGGTTGTTGGCTCCCGCCGGTGAACATCCGCGCGTTGCGGATGTCGGGGCGGGTACCGGAAAGCTCACCGCCGCGCTGCTCGATGCGGGGGCCGACGTGATCGCCGTGGAACCGGATGCCGCGATGCTCGCCACCCTGAGAGAGGCCCTTCCGGCCGTGGAGACGCTGATCGGCGCCGCGGAACGCATGAACCTTCCCGATGAGAGCGTCGACGCCGTCGTCTTGGGTCAGGCGTGGCACTGGGTCGATGTGGTCGCGGCATCCGCCGAGGTGGGACGCGTCCTGAAGCCCGGCGGCGTCCTCGGTCTGGTCTGGAACATCCGCGACGTGAGCACGCCGTGGGTGGCCCGCCTCGGCGCCATCATGAAGGGCAGTCACGCTGAAGAGCTTCTGTCCGGCGCGGGGCCGGCCGTCGCCGCACCCTTCGGCGCGCTCGAGCATGAGAGCTGGCGATGGTCGCGACGACTGACGCGGTCAGAGCTCGCGGCCATGGTGCGCTCGCGCAGCTACGTCATCACCGCCACGCCGTCGGAGCGGGACCGCATCCTCGCCGAGGTCGAGGAGCTCTTCGCCGCGTCGTGTCACCGGGGTGAGGACGGGGTCGAGATCATCGATCTGCCGTATCGCACCGAGGCGTTCCGCAGCATCCGCCGATGAGCGAGCGGACGCCGCGCCGAGGTGTCAGGCCGCGTAGACGACGGTGCCGCCGTCGACGGTGATCCGGACGTCGTCGCCGACGGCGGGCAGCGGCGAGCCGACGGCGCGCAGCGGCACGCCGACCGTGGTGCCGTCGGCGCAGGCGATCGTGGCGGTGGCTGTCGCGCCCACGACCGCGATGGCGATCACACGGGCAGGCGCCGCCCCGGCATCCGTCGTCAGTCTGAGTTGAGTCGGGCGCACCATGGCGACGACCATCGATGAGCCGTCGGAGAAGTCGGCATCCACGGTGAGCGTGCCGAGGGGGCAGCGGAACCCACCGGTCGCGGTCTTCGCGCCCGCGAGCAGTACCGTGTCGCCGAGCAGACGCGCCACGGATGCCGAGACAGGACGCGAGAACACGTCCGCGCAGACACCGGCCTGCTGGAGCCGTCGGTCGTCGAGGACGGCGACGGAGTGCCCGAAGGCGAGTGCTTCTTCGGGGTCGTGGGTCACGAGGACGCTCGTCACCTGCGCCCGCGTCAGCGCATCGACGACCTGTGTGCGCACCTGCGCGCGCAGTTCGGTGTCGAGCGCGCTGAAAGGCTCGTCGAGCAGAAGCACCCGCGGGTGCGGGGCGAGAGCGCGAGCGAGAGAGACGCGCTGCTGCTGACCCCCGGAGATCTCGTGGGGATAGCGGTCGAGGAGTTCGGGCTCGATACCGGCGAGCGCTGCGGCGGCCGCGACGGCACCGGCGCGCTCTCGGCTCGCTGAGCCGCGGAGGCCGAAGGCGATGTTGCGTCGTGCGGTGAGGTGCGGGAAGAGGGCGCCGTCCTGTGCGACGTAGCCGATCCGTCGCCGATGCGGGGCCAGGTGGCGTGTCGCCGTGGCGGCGACCTCGTCGCCCAGACGGATCTCGCCGGCCGCGATGCGCTCGAACCCGGCGATCGCGCGCAGCAGTGTGGACTTGCCGCTTCCCGACGGGCCCACGATCGCGAGTCTCTCCCCGTCGGGGACGGACAGGTGCACGCCGGCGAGCACGAGATCCCCACCGAGGCGCACACCGGCATCCGTGACCGTCAACGAGGTCATCGATCGCTCCGCCGTCGGGCATCGGCGAGAAGGAGGGCGACGCTCGGGACCGACAGCACGATGAGCATGATCGCATACGGGGCACCGGCGACGAAGTCGGCGTTCGAGGTCTCCGACCAGAACTGGGTGGCGAGGGTGCGCGTTCCGCTGGGTGCCAGCAGGAGGGTCGCCGTCAGCTCGTTCGCGCAGCCGAGGCCCACGAGGGCCAACGCCGCACCGAACGACGATGCCATCAGCGGCGCCGTCACCTCGACCGTCGCCGCGAACCGGGTCCGGCCGAGGGTCTGCGCTGCTTCCTCGAGGCGAGGGGGCACCTGCGCCAAGCCGCTGCGGAGGCTCACCAGTGCACGGGGGAGGAACACGATGACGTAGGCCGCGATGACGGTTGCGGGGGTCTGGTACAGCCCGGGAACGACGCGAAGAGTCACCGTGACCAGCGCGAGCGCGACGATGATCGTCGGCAGGCTGCTGGCGAGGTACATCGCGCCCTCGATGCCGCGGGCGAGGCGGCTAGGGTGCCGCACGCTCAACCAGGCGCAGGGGAGGGCGACGACGGTCGCGGCGAGCGCTCCGCCGCCCGACAGCAGAAGGGTCTGGGTGAGTGCGGGCAGCAGATGGATGCTCTGCCAGCCCTCGGGGCGCAGCGCCCACCGCAGCAGGCTCGTGCCGGGAATGCCGACGGCGAGGATCAGGATGCCGCTGAGCACCGCCGTGACGGGGATCGCCGCCCGACCCAGCCGGTAGGGGACGGCGGGCCGCGCGGCGCCGCGTCCGATCCGCGCGTACCGCAGCCGACCGCGAGCGCTCGCTTCGCCGACGAGCAGCACGAGGCAGAGGGCCGCGAGGACGACGCCGAGCGCGTTGGCTGCGGGGCCGGCGAAGCTGGACTGGAACTGGCTGACGATCGCCGTCGTGAAGGTGTCGAAGCGCAGCAGTGCGAAGGCGCCGTACTCGGCGAGCAGGTGAAGCGCGACGACGAGTCCGCCGCCGAGAATCGCCACGCGCAGTTGGGGGAGGACCACCCGCCAGAAGGTTGCGAGGGGACTGAGCCCGAGCGAGCGGGCCGACTCCTCGAGCGCCGGATCGAGGCGTCGCAGCGTGGCCAGGGCCGGAAGGTAGACGAGCGGATAGTACGCGCCGACCGCGATCAGCACTCCACCGCCGAGACCCTGAAGAGAGGGCACAGCGGAGATCCAGCCGTACCCGCTGACGAAGGCGGGCATCGCCAGCGGGGAGGCGAGCGCGATCGCCCAGATCTTCCGGCCGGGCAGAGCCGTGCGTTCCACGGTCCAGGCCGCGCCGACGCCCACCGCGACGCACAGCGGCACGGCGAGAACGAGCAGACCGAGGGTGTTGGCGAGCAGCTCGCCGACCCGGGGGCGGAACACCTGGGCGCTCAGCTGCGACCAGCCCTCCGAGATGGCGACCCACACGACGAAGCCGACGGGGACGAGCAGCAGCGCCGCCGCGACGATGGCGAGCGCCAGCAGCGGCACCGGCGTGGTGAGCACGCGGTGCCGCTGCACGGGTGGGCTGACCGCAGGGCGGTCGGCGGTGGCGAGGCTCAGATCAGCCCCGCGGCCGTCATGAGGTCAGTGACCTTCTTGCTGTTCAGCGTCGAGGGGTCGATCGCCGGCGGCTGCAGAGAGCTCAGCGGCGGCAGGGCCGGGTTGGAGGCGACGTCGCTGCCGATCGCATACTCGAAGCTCGTGCCGTCGCGCAGGACCTGCTGTCCGTCCGGGCCGGTGATGAAGGCGAGAAACTGCTGCGCGGCGGCGGCGTTCTTGCTCGAGGCGAGCACGCCTCCGCCCGACACGCTGACGAACGCCCCCGGGTCCTGGGCGCCGAAGTAGGCCAGTTTCGTGTTGGCGCTGTTCTCCTTCGTCTTGGCCTGATCGATGAACCAGTAGTAGTGGTAGATCACGCCGAGCGGGATCTCGCCGGCGTTGACGGCCTTCATGACGGTGCTGTTGCCCTTGTACGCAGAGGCGTTCTCTTTCATGGCGGTGAGCCACGCGGTCGTCGCGTCCTCGCCCTTCTCCTGCAGGATGGCGGAGACGATCGCCTGGAAGTCCGCTCCGGTGGGCGACGCCGCCCACCGTCCCTTCCACTCCGGCTTCTGCAAGTCCATGATCGATGTCGGCAGCTGGTCTGAGGAGATGAGTGACGGGTTGTAGACCATCACCGTCGACCGTGCTGCGATCCCTGTCCAATCGCCACTCGCGGGGCGGTACTGCGTGGGGACGTTTGCCAGCGTCGCGGCGTCGACCGGGGCGAGCAGACCCGCGTTCTCGACGAGGGACATGGCGGGGGAGTTCTCGGTGAGGAAGACGTCGGCCGGTGAGGCGGAGCCCTCCTGAACGATCTGATTTCCGAGCTCGGAGTCGCTGCCGTTGCGCAGTACCGCCTCGATGCCGGTCTTCTTCGTGAAGGCGTCCGCCCACGCTTGGGTGAGTTCTTCGTGCTGCGCGTTGTAGACGGTGATCGACGTGCCGCTGAGGCTGGACGAATCCGTGGAGGAGGATGCGCCGGGCGCGGTGGAGCCCGCGCAGGCGGACAGCCCCAGCGCGGCGATGACGAGAACGGATGCCGCCGCGAGGCGGCGAGGGACAGTCACAGGCATAACGGCACTCTCTTTTGAAGATAGGTAACCCTTACTTTAGTCGCGGGTCGGATGTGGTGACGAACCAGGGCGGCGCGGGAGAGGAGGGTGTGCTCACCCCCGTAGACTTGACCCCCGTGGCTCTTACCATCGGAATCGTGGGTCTTCCCAACGTCGGCAAGTCGACCCTGTTCAACGCACTGACGAAGAACCAGGTTCTCGCCGCGAATTATCCGTTCGCGACGATCGAGCCCAACGTGGGCGTCGTGAATCTTCCCGATCCTCGGCTGGACAAGCTCGCCGAGGTCTTCGGCAGCGAGCGCACCCTTCCGGCCGCCGTCTCGTTCGTCGACATCGCGGGCATCGTCCGCGGCGCGAGCGAGGGCGAGGGCTTGGGAAACAAGTTCCTGGCGAACATTCGTGAAGCCGATGCCATCGCACAGGTGGTGCGCGGCTTCGCGGACTCCGACGTGGTGCACGTGGACGGCAAGGTCGACCCGGCATCCGACATGGAGACCATCAACGCCGAGCTGCAGCTGGCCGACCTCGAGACGCTCGAGAAGGCGATCGTCCGCTACGAGAAGGAAGTGCGCGGCAAGAAGCTCGACCCGGCCGTTCTCGAAGCCGCCGTCGCGGCGCGCGATGCACTGCAGCGCGGCGTGCTGCTCTCGGCATCCGGGATCGACCTCGCCCCCATCAAGGAGCTGGGCCTGCTCACCGCGAAGCCGTTCATCTTCGTCTTCAACGTCGATGAGGCGGTGTTGACGGATGCCGCCCGCAAGGCCGAGCTCGCCGCGCTCGTCGCGCCGGCGAAGGCGGTGTTCCTCGACGCGAAGATCGAGTCGGAGCTGATCGATCTCGACCCCGAGGAGGCGGCGGAGTTGCTTGCCTCCACCCGGCAGGACGAGTCGGGCCTCGACCAGCTGGCGCGCATCGGTTTCGACACGCTGGGGCTGCAGACGTACTTGACGGCGGGTCCGAAGGAAGCGCGGGCGTGGACGATCGGCAAGGGGTGGAAGGCGCCGCAGGCCGCCGGGGTGATCCACACCGACTTCGAGAAGGGCTTCATCAAGGCCGAGGTGATCTCGTTCGACGACCTCGTCACGCTCGGGTCTGTCGCCGAGGCGCGCGCGAAGGGCAAGGCGCGCCTGGAGGGCAAGGACTACGTCATGCAGGACGGCGACGTCGTGGAGTTCCGTCACAGTTAGGCATCTGAGCACGTGAGCACTATCTGGCGGCGTTACCGATCAGCCCTCGGGTTGGCGATGGTTGTGTCAGCGGTGCTCGGGATCTTTTGCGGGCTTGCACTGTACCTCGCCGGGAACGCGGACTACCGCGCACAGGCTGGCTGGGGAGGCTTCGTCTATTGGGTGATTCTCGGCGGTGGGCTGGGCGCAGGCACCGGCCTCGCCGGGGTCTTGGGCGGCGTGGTTGGTGTGGTGATATGGGATCGCGGCTTGCGTCGCAGCAGCGTGGCTCGGATCCGAATCGGAACCACCGGCGCGGCCCTTGGTGCTGCGCTCCCGTGGGTCGTAGTCGCAGTCGCCGTGGGACCTGGATGGTGGCCGTTTCCTTTCGGAGTTGCGATCCTGGTGGCCCTCGTGACTGCCGTACTCGCGCGCATCATCTTGAGTCGAGCCGAGCGACGGCAGGACGGCGACGTCGTGGAGTTCCGCTTCAACGTCTGACCCGGGACGGATCAACTGCGACGACACCGCCGCTGCCGGTCTGCCCCGAGGGATGCGAAGAAACGTGCGTCGCCCGGTTGACCTCAACGCTCTACAGTGAGCGCATGAACTCCGCCGCACCGGCGCCCGATGTCGGTCAGCCGCGCGCGGGAGTGACCTGGGCGCTCCTCGGCGGGTCCTCCCGAAGATTTCGGCGTGGGGGTGGCGGGTCGCGTTCGGGCTGGGTGCGCTCGCGGGAGTCATGACGTTGGTTCTCGCCCGACGGATGCCGAGCGAGCGAACGCGTCCTGCGGCGGCGGGGCTCGCGGATCTGTTTCGTGACGGCTGGCGACCGTTGTTGTGGTCGTGCTGATGACGTCGGGTGGCACGGCGGCGTTCTACACGTTCACGGTGACGGTGCCGTCCGTGTCGCGTGAGGCGGCGTTCGCTGCCGGAGGGTCGGATGCCGAGCGCGCGAGCACGACGGCCATCCTCATCGCGATGATCGTCCTGATGCTGCTCCAGCCCGTGGGCGGCCGAAGGCGCGCCAGCCGCCGCCATCAGGGATCCGGCCTTGCTTCTTGATGTCGACGTGGATCAGCTGGCCCGGTCTTGCGACCTCGTACCGCTTCGGCGTCGGCTTGCGGACTGGCAGCCCGGTGGCCTGATCGATGTTCACGAGCTTCGGCATCCCATACCTGGCCAGCACCCGGCCGACCGTCGAGCGGGCAAGGCCCAGGTGATACGCGATCCGGTGCGGACCCCACCGGCGGGTGAACCGCAACGACACGATCCTCCGCTCCGTCTTCCGCGGGAGCCGGTTCGGCGAGGTCTGCGGCCTGAAGCTGCGGTCCGTCAACGGCAGCCCGGCCCGATACCGGTCGACCCACCGTTTCGCCGTCGCGGGCGAGCACTGGAACCGTTCCGCTGCCCGCCGCAACGACCAGCCCCGATCCACGACGAGGACAGCAAGACGACGACGCCCTTCCGGCGTCAAAGGCGCGTTAGCGTGAGACACGAAGACCTCCGTGGTCAGGATGCGAGTGTGGTAACCCACATCCTGCCCGGAGGTCTTCGCCTACCTCACCCGTTCACAACCTCCCGGGGAAGTACAACTAGGACTCGGAGCTACGGCGGTTCCGTCGTGCGGATGGCGCCGCAGATCACACACGACCATGCGACGAGGAATCGCTCGTCGTCCAGAATCTCGAAGCCGAGGCGGTCGCCGCACAGAGGGCACCGTGGGCCTGCATCGGGGAGCATGCGCATGGAGGCAGTATCTCGCCGGAAGGAAGGAGGTGGTCAGGTAGCCTGGCAACGCGACACGCCCGGGACGCGGGTGTGATTTGCTCGATGGTGTCGTGGCGCGTAGGTTATTACTTGTTCGCCCCACAGGGAAGAGCGAAGGGCCGGAAGGTCTCGCCCCCTCAAGTGGAGAACGAAATCCCGTCCCGAACCTCTCGGTAGAGAGAAGAAGGCTTCTGGTCTAGGATGGGAATCCTCTCGCGGAGGACGTCGTCGGTCGCCACTGTGGATCTGAGATCCCGAAGCGCCGACTTGACAAGCTGCGCGAGATGGATAAGATTGTGAAGTTGCCCTGCGGGCGAGGCTGGAAGGCTGAGCTGCGGGAGCGTCCGATCCTTGAGAACTCAACAGCGTGCACTTGTCAAATGCCAAATTACCTCGTCCCTGCCTTTTGGTGGGGTGAGATTCCTTTGGATCAAGTCCGGCACTTTGGTGTCGGCATTATGGATTGTCAGTGATGGCATCCTTTTGGTCAGTTTCGAACTCGCTGCATTGTCGTTTTCCCGATGGTGTATGCATTTTTTCTTTTTGGAGA
>NZ_MKRU01000039.1:0-13383 GCF_001897985.1 Microbacterium sp. 69-7
GCACGCACCGCGGGACGCAGCAGCAGGTACCACAGCGCCGTCAGAGCGGCGGCGATCAGGGTCGAGACCACGAGGTTCGTATGGGTGAGCTGGTACGACACCGGCGTGCCACGCACGAAGAGCGGCAGGTCGGGCGTCATCGCGCCGATCGCAATCGCCGCCGGAAGCAGCGGCGACCGCACGAACGGCAGCGCCACCACGGCGTGCGAGACAGTGAACGGCATGCGACCTCCGGCGCGGTGTCGGGCCCGGTCAGGCCGCAGGAGCGACGAAGAGCCCCGCGAGGGTCTTCTTGCCGCGGCGGAGCACGGCCACCCCGCCGGGCAGCGCACCCGCGATCGCGGTGGACTCGTCATCGACCTTGACCCCGTCGAGGCTGACCCCGCCCTGCGCGATCGAGCGGCGCGCCTCCCCGAGACTCGCGCACAGTCCCGTCTCCACCAGGGCTTGGGCCACCGTGGTGCCGGCCGGGATCGTCGCGTGCGGCAGCTCCTCCAACGCGGTGCGCAGTGTGGCGGCATCCAGCGCCTCGAGCTCGCCCGCGCCGAACAGGGCCTCGGATGCCGCGATCACGGCGGCCGTGGCCTGCGGCCCGTGCACGGTCGTGGTCACTTCGAGCGCGAGACGCTTCTGCGCGGCACGGCGGAACGGCTCCGCGGCCACCAGCTGCTCGTACTGCTCGATCTCCTGCCGGGACAGGAACGTGAAGATCTTCAGTCGCTCGATGACGTCGGCGTCGTCGGTGTTCAACCAGAACTGGTACATCCGGTATGGGCTGCACATCTCGGCATCCAGCCAGATGGCATTGCCCTCGCTCTTGCCGAACTTCGTGCCGTCGCTGTTGGTGATCAGGGGCGTGCCGATCGCGTGCACCGAGACACCTTCGACGCGGTGGATGAGGTCGGTGCCGCTGGTGAGGTTTCCCCACTGGTCGGACCCGCCGGTCTGCAGCACGCAGCCGTACTGGCGATGCAGCTCGAGGTAGTCCATCCCCTGCAGGATCTGGTAGCTGAACTCGGTGTAGCTGATGCCCGCTTCGGAGTTCAACCGCGCGGCGACGGCATCCTTCTTCAGCATCGTGCCGACGCGGTAGTACTTGCCGATCTCGCGCAGGAAGTCGATGGCGCTCATCGGCGCGGTCCAGTCGAGGTTGTTCACCATGCGCGCGGCGTTGTCGCCCTCGAAGCTGAGGTACCGCTGGACCTGGGCGCGAAGGTTGCCCACCCATTCGGCGACGGTGTCCTTCGTGTTGAGCGTGCGCTCCGCCGTCGGCCGGGGGTCGCCGATGAGGCCCGTCGATCCGCCGACGAGACCGAGGGGACGGTGGCCGGCCAGCTGCAGGCGACGCATCAGCAGCAGCTGCACGAGGTTACCCAGATGCAGGCTCGGCGCCGTCGGATCGAAACCGCAGTAGTACGTGATCGGCTCGCCGCCCAGCAGATCGCGCAGAGCGGTCTGGTCGGTGGACACGTGGACCAGGCCTCGCCAGACGATCTCGTCCCAGACGTTCTCGAACGAGGAGTCGTTGGCAGGGGCCAGCGCACGCGCGGGCGCGGAAGCACTCACGGAGACGGTTTCAGACACGCGCCCCAGGTTATCAGCGGCGGATGCCGAGCCCCGATCGCACCGATGGGGCTCGCGTCCGCGCCGCCGCGGCGACGTCCGCGCCCCATGGGAGACTGACGACATGGATCCCGACACCCCGGCGATCGTCACGCTGATCGGCGTGATCGTGCTGTTCATCGCGCTGTGCGCAGCCCTGATCCTCGTCGTGATCTCACTTCGGCGTCCGCGAGGCCCGGTGCTGATCGCCGCGGCCGCGATCGTCGTGCTCGCACTCGTCACCCTCAGCATCCTGCCGGCGCACCTGCCCGTCCTGGCCGCCGCTGCGCTGGCGATCCTCGGCACCGCGCTTGCGGTCGTCGGCGGCAACCCGTTCACGCGCTGGGTGCTGTCGGTCGCCGACGGCGGCCGAACGACAGAGGGCCCGCGCGGCGGCATCCTCGTCGAGATGATGTCCGGCCGCGATACCGATGCCGTCCACGAGGAGGAGATCCTGCGCGGCGGCACGACGATCGGCTACCTCGAGCGGGCGTGCGCGGCCCTCGGCATCCTCGCCGGCTTTCCCGGAGCGGTCGCCATCGTCGTGGCGCTCAAGGGCGTCGGACGATTCACGGAGCTGGCCACACCGGCCGCACGCGAGAGATTCATCGTCGGCACGATGGCGAGTCTGCTGTGGGCGTGCGCCGTCGCGGGAGTCGTCTGGCTCGCGGTCTGGTGACGTGAGCCAGGGGCTCACACGTCGGATGACGGTGTCGGGTCGGCGCGCAGCTGCGTGTACCCCTCGACGAGGGCGGCGACCCCCGCGACCCCGAGGGCCTGAGAAACCGCCGACTGGGTGATGCCCTCCGCGGCCGCGAGCTCCGCCTGCGTCACCCCGAGGATCCGTCCATAGGCAAGCCGGCGGGTGCGCGGCGCCATGGCGGTCACCAGTTGGTCCCGCGCGAGGAGGTAGGCGTTGGCCACTCGGACGTCGACGGCGGTTCCAGCATCGGCGACGACCCAGGTGCGCGCGCCCGGGATCGTGCGCGCCTGCGCGGCGTGGATGGCATCGATCGCTTCCCGCGCAGCCCACCACGCCGGCCCCTCGGCGAGCGTCCCTACGCGGGAGGGGACGTCGCTGTGCGCTCCGATCCCGATGCCGAACCGACAGTCGAGATCGTCGGGCAGCGCGAGCCGAATCAGCAGCAGGGCCGCCATGGCGGCATCCAGAGAGGGGTAGACGCCCTGCAGCTCGTCACCCACCGTCGCGGTGAGCTGTCGCTCCGCCAGGGGCACGTCCCGCTCGACGCGGGCGATCGCCTCTTCCAGAGCGCGTTGGGCGGCAGCCCGATCGGGAAGACCACGCGATCCGACGATGTCGGCGATCACAGCGACACTCATGAAAAGAAGCATATCGCTGATATTCAGAAAATATCAGTATATGACTGCTATTCGAGATCGATCAGTGCGCGTGCGGCGCTCTGCGAGCGGGCGATGAGCTCGGCGCGCTGCTCCGCCACGCGGACACCTGAGGTGCCTCCGGCGCCGGTGCGGCTCGCGACCGACCCCTCGATCGTCAGCACCTCGCGGACGTTCGGGGTCAGCTGCGTCGACACCTCCGCGAGCAGAGCATCATCGGCATCCTCGAGTCCGATTCCACGCTCCTCGCACGCGCGCACGAGGGACCCGGAGATCTCGTGTGCGTCACGGAACGGCACGCCCTGCTTCACGAGCCACTCGGCCACGTCGGTGGCCAGCGAGAATCCGGCCGGGGCGAGGGCGGCCATGCGCGCCGTGTCGAAACGCATCGTCGCCACCATGCCGGCGAACGCGGGCAGCACCGTCTCGAGCGTCAGGACCGAGTCGAAGACCGGCTCCTTGTCCTCCTGCAGATCGCGGTTGTAGGCCAGCGGCAGCGCCTTCAGCGTCGCCAGAAGACCCGACAGGTTGCCGATCAGGCGTCCCGCCTTGCCGCGAGCGAGCTCGGCGATGTCGGGATTCTTCTTCTGCGGCATGATGCTGGAGCCCGTGGAGTAGCCGTCGTCGAGCGTGACGAAGCCGAACTCGCGGGTGTTCCAGATGATGATGTCTTCCGCGAAACGCGAGAGATCCACACCGATCATGGCCGCGATGAAGGCGAACTCGGCGACCACGTCACGCGAACTCGTGCCGTCGAGGGAGTTCTCCGCCGGACGGGCGAGTCCGAGCCGGTCGGCGACCAGCTGGGGGTCGAGGCCGAGTGTCGCACCGGCGAGCGCTCCCCCGCCGTAAGGCGAGACCGACGCGCGCGCCGCCCAGTCGCGGAGCCGCTCGAGATCACGCACGAGCGGCCAGCCGTGGGCCTGCAGGTGGTGGGCCAGCAGGATCGGCTGCGCGTGCTGCAGGTGGGTGCGCCCCGGCATGATCGCCTCGGCGTGCGCCTCGGCCTGCGAGACGATGGCGTCGATGACACGCAGGAGATCGCGGGCGATCACGCGGGCGTGGTCGAGCAGGTACAGCCGCACGAGGGTGGCGATCTGATCGTTGCGGCTCCGACCCGCGCGGAGCTTGCCGCCGAGCGCCGGACCGATCTCGGCGATGAGGGCGGCTTCCAGCGCGCCGTGCACGTCCTCATCCGTCGGCTGGGCGACCAGTGAGCCGTCGGCGACCGCCGCCGCGAGGGCATCGAGCCCGGCGTGCATCCGTGCCTCTTCGTCGGCGGTGAGGTACCCGGCGGCGGCGAGCGCCGCGGCGTGCGCGTGCGAACCGGCGATGTCATAGGGCGCGAGCACCCAATCGAAGTGGGTGGAGCGGCTGAGGGTCGCGAGCTCCGGTGAGGGCCCCGACGCGAAGCGTGCCCCCCAGAGTGCGCCGTCGTTCGTGCCGTGCGGTGTCGTTTCGCTCACCGCACCAGCCTAGCGAGCACCGTGCCGACGCTCCGCCCGGTGCGCTCCGCGCGGCGCAGAGCCCGCCGCAGCACGTTCATCCGTCCCGACGTGCCGCATCGCGGCATCCGATGCGACCAGACGAGACGGATGAGCGAGCCGCGGAGCCCTCCCCACACCGCCCCGCTGCTCACGTATGCACAGATACCGCCGCCCGACCCGTCGCGCGGGAGGAGGCGCGGCACGCTGCGATGATGAGTCGTCGCCCGTCGCCGCTGCCCGACAGCCTTCCGGAGTCGTTCTCCGTCGCGCAGGCGCAGGATGCCGGGGTGTCGCCGCGCCGGCTCCGCGCGCGCGATCTGGCCTCGCCGTTCCGGGGCGTGCGATCGCGGCCTCCGGCGGAACCCGCGGCTGCGGTGGACGATGACGCGTCGCCCGCTGCGAACGAGAATGCGCGGCTGCGCCTGACGATCCACCGTGCGGCGCGCGCGTATGCGACCCGGGCGGTCCCCGGCATCCTGTACACCCACGTCACGGCAGCGGTGATCTGGGATCTGCCGCTTCCGCTGCGGTTGCTGCGTCGCGGCGCCGAAGCGATCGACGTCGCCGTGCTCGGCGAGCGGCGAGCACCGAAGGGCGCGGGGGTGCGGGGCCATCAGCTGCGCGCCGAACTCACGAGGACCGGCGTGCGGCGCGGGTTGCGCGTGGCCGCGCCGGCATCGGTGTGGGCGCAGCTGGCTCCGCTGCTGTCGGCGGCAGAGCTCGTCGAGGTGGGTGACGCGATCGTGCACATCCCGCGGAGACGGGGGATGCATCGCGGCACGCCCGCTGACGCCTTGGCGACGCGTGACGGTCTGGTGGAGGCGATGGAGGCCGGCCGCCGCGTCGGTGCTGCGCGACTGCGCGCGGCGCTGGGGCTGATCCGGGTCGGGGCGGCCTCGCCACCGGAGACGCGGATACGTCTCGCGTGCGCGCGCCGGCAGCTCCCCGAGCCTCTCCTCGACGTCGACGTGTTCGGCGTTGACGGCAGACCCATCGGCTTCACCGAACTGGCTTTCCCGGACCACGGCGTCCTCGTGGAGTACGAGGGCGATCACCACCGCCGATCGCCGAAGCAATGGCAGCGCGACATCGAGAAGCACGCGGCCTGCGTGGCCGCGGGATGGGAGGTCGTGCGCCTGACCGCCGCAGACCTGCATCGGGACGCTGCTCCCGCTGCCGCGAAGATCGCCGCAGCGTTGGCTCGCGGCGATCTTCGCCGTTCATCCGTCCCGTGGGGTCGTGTCGCCGCTGCAGATGCGGCGGGAGGGGACGGATGAACGGCTCAACCGGGGATGACCGCGCGGGTGGCGTATGCCAGGGCGCGTTCCAGGGGGCCGCGGCCGAGGACGAGGGCCCATGCGGTGCAGGACACGAGCGTCGCGCCGACGAACGGCCAGAACGGCTGCAGGTCGCGAAAGCCCGACAAGTCGCCGACGTCGCCCATGGCAAGGGATGCCCACACGGCCCACGCGACGATCTGCCCGACGTACGCGGTCAGCGGCATCGACCCCACGGCGCGCACGGGCAGCAGCACGATGCGCGCAGGCGTGCGACAGATCAGCAGACACAGGCCGATGACGGCGAGCGCGAAGCCGCCCGACCCGACCGCCTCGAGCACACCGCCGGAGTGCGCGCCGTCGGCCAGCACCCGTCCGAGGTACGAGTCCTCGGGCAGGTCGATGACCGTGGATGCCGCGGCGGCCGCCATCGCGCACGCCGCGCCACCGACGACCAGCGCGACGAGGGTGCGCGCCGATCGCAGGTCGGAGCGTGCGGCAGCCAGACCCGCGATCAGGAAGGCCGCCCACACGAGGAAGGGATAGTGCCAGCCCAGCAGCAGAACGAGGTCGCCGCCGATCGCCCCGGCGTCCACGAGCGCCCGATCCGCCAGTGGCAGCACCCAGGGGGCGCCGACGCCGATGACGGCGGCGAGGACCCAGAGGGTGGATGCCGACAGGCGCAGCAGCGGCACCGCGAGGAGGAACAGGATGCCGTAGGCCGGCAGGATCACGTAGACCGGCACACCCGTGGCATTCAGCAGCATCCCGATGCCCCAGATGATCGCCGCCCGCACGACCAGGCGTCGCCGCGCGACGACGAGCGTGCGACCCGTCGCGGGCGTGCGGCCCGCGCTCGCCCGCGCACCGGTCATGAGAGCGATCGAGACCCCCGCGAGCGTCGCGAACAAGATCGAGGACCGCCCGTTGACGAGATCGACCCACGCCGCGGGTTGCGCAGCATCGAAATGCGCGATCACCAACAGGTGCGCGGCGAACATCCCGAACACCGCGAGACCCCGCGCGAGATCGACGCCGGCGAGCCTGCCGTCGCCATCCAGCGTGCGCGCGCGGAGCGGACGGGGGGCCGTCATCGTCGTCCCACCGTCCGCATCCCGATCACTGCTGGCGCAGCAGCCAGACCAGCAGGGCCTTCTGGGCGTGCAGCCGGTTCTCCGCCTCATCCCAGACCACGCTCTGCGGTCCGTCGATGACCTCGGCATCCACCTCGTAGCCGCGGTCGGCGGGGAGGCAGTGGATGAAGATCGCGTCGGGGTCGGCGAGGTCCATCGTCTCCTGCGTGACCTTGTATCCACCGAGGTCGTGGACGCGCTGGATCTTCTCCTCCTCCTTGCCCATCGACACCCAGGTGTCGGTGACGATGACGTCGGAGCCGGCGGCCGCCTCGGCGGGATCGGTGAAGAGCGTGACCGAGCCGCCGGTCGTCGCGGCGATGCGATCGGCATCGGCGATGACGTCGGCGCGGGGGGCATACGCGGCGGGCGAGGCGACGCGCACGTGCATGCCGGCGGTGACGCCGGCCAGCACATAGGAGTGACCCATGTTGGAGGTGCCGTCGCCGAAGAACGTGAGGGTCAGACCCTTCAGCTCGCCCTTGTGCTCGCGGATGGTGAGCAGGTCGGCGAGCAGCTGGCACGGGTGGAAGTCATCGCTGAGGGCGTTGATGACCGGCACCGTCGTGCCGCGCGCCATCTCCTCCAGGCCCGCCTGCGCGTAGGTGCGCCACACGATGGCCGCGACCTGGCGCTCCAGCACCCGCGCGGTGTCGGACGGCGTCTCCTTGCCCCCGAGCTGGCTGTTGGCGGTCGAGATGATCAGCGGCGATCCGCCGAGATCGGCGATTCCGACCGCGAACGACACGCGCGTGCGCGTCGAGCTCTTGTCGAAGATGACCGCCACGGTCTGGGGGCCTTCGAGGGGCTTGAGCTTCCAGCGATCCTTCTTCAGGGCGACGGCCAGATCGAGGATCTCGGCCTGCTCGGCCGGGGTGAGATCGTCATCGCGGAGCAGGTGGCGGGTCATGCGGAGGCCTCCGGGGTCGAGGGGTCGGACGCGTCGAGCACGAGGGCGTCGGCGACGGTCGCGAGGGAGCGGGTGAACAGGTCGATGAACTCGTCGATCTCGACGTCGCCGATGGTCAGCGCGGGCGCGATGCGGATCGTGCTGTCGTTGGCGGCGTTGACGATGAGCCCGTGCTGCTGCGCGGCGGCGACGACCGCACCGGCCACGGGATGCCGCAGCGCGATGCCCAGCAGCAGACCGCGTCCGCGGCATCCCTCGACCAGCGGCGACGGGATGGCCTCGATCGCGGCGCGCAGCTGCGCGCCGCGGACGGCCGCGTTCTCGACCAGGCCGGCGCGGTCGATCTCGCCGAGCACGGCCAGGGAGGTCGCCGTCGCGAGCGGATTGCCGCCGAAGGTCGAGCCGTGCGTGCCCGGGTAGAAGAGGTCGCTGGCGGCGCCGAACGTGATGAGCGCGCCGATCGGGAAGCCGCCGCCGATGCCCTTGGCGACGGTGATCGCGTCGGGCGTGATCCCCTCGCGCTGGAAGGCGAACCAGGCACCGGTGCGACCCGCGCCCGTCTGGATCTCATCGACGATCAGCAGCGCACCGTGACGCGCGGTGATCTCGCGTGCCGCGGTGAGGTATCCCTCCGGCAGTGGGACGACCCCCGCCTCACCCTTGATGGGCTCGACGAACAGGGCTGCCACGTCGTCGCCCATGGCCGCCTCGAGGGCTTCCACCGTCGAGTCGAGGAACTCGACCCCGGGGACCATCGGCAGGAACGGTGCCTGCATGTACGGCTTTCCGGTGAGGGCGAGCGTTCCCATCGTGCGGCCGTGGAACGCATCCTTCAGCGCCAGGATGCGGGGGCGCGCGCCGCGCGCGTCCGTCGCCGCGCCGTGCAGGCGGGCGAGCTTGAAGGCGGCCTCGTTCGCTTCGGCGCCCGAGTTCGCGAAGTACACGCGTCCGGTGTCTCCGGCACCCGACAGGCGCTTCAGCTCGGCGGCCAGCGCCAGCTGCGGCGGTGTCGCGAAGAAGTTCGACACGTGCGACAGCGTGGCGGCCTGGCGCGACACGGCCTCCACGAAGACGGGGTGTGCGTGACCGAGCGAGGTGACGGCGATGCCCCCGAGGAAGTCGAGGTAGCGGCGCCCGTCGGCGTCCCACAGCGACGAGCCCTCGCCGCGGACGAACAGGGCCATCCGGTCGCCGGCGTTGCGCACGAGGTCGCGCCCGGCATCCTCCTGCCACATCGCGCTCGTCCCCTCGAGCAGATCCGACTCCTGCACGCTCACGTTCTGTACGCCGCTCACTGCGCCACCACCTCTGTTCCGATTCCCTGCTCCGTGAAGACCTCGACCAGCACCGAATGGGGCTGGCGTCCGTCGATGATCGCCGCTGTGTCGACGCCGCCGTCGACGGCGTCGAGGCACGCCTGCATCTTCGGGATCATGCCCGACTCCAGCCGCGGCAGCATCGCGCGCAGCTCATCGGCGGTCAGATGCGAGACCAGCGAGTCGCGATTCGGCCAGTCGGCGTAGAGGCCCGCGACATCCGTGAGCACGACGAGCTTCGCCGCGCCCAGCGCGACGGCCAGAGCGGCTGCCGCGGCATCCGCATTGACGTTCAACGAGTGCCCGGGGTTATCGAGGTCGGGTGCGATCGACGAGACCACCGGGATCCGACCGGCGGCGAGCTGGTCGAGCACCGGCTGCGGGTCGACGCGGACGACGTCGCCGACGGCGCCGAGGTCGTGCTCGGTACCGTCGATCACCACGCCGCGCCGCCGCCCCTGGAAGAGCCCCGCGTCCTCCCCCGACACCCCGACGGCGAAAGGCCCGAACGCGTTGATGCGCCCGACCAGCTGCGGGTTCACCTGACCGGTGAGCACCATCCGCACGACGCTGATCGCCTCGGTCGAGGTCACCCGGTAGCCGCCCTTGAACTCGCTGGGGATGGCGAGCCGATCGAGCATCTGCGAGATCTGCGGGCCTCCCCCGTGCACGACGACCGGCTTGACACCGACGAACCGGAGGTACGCGATGTCCTGCGCGAACGCGTCCTGCAGCTCTTCGGAGACCATGGCGTTGCCGCCGTACTTGATCACGATGATCTGCTCGCGGAAGCGCTGCAGCCACGGCAGCGACTCGATGAGGACGGCGGCCTTCTCGGCGGCCTCCTCGGGCGTGGTCTGCTGGATCTTGCCGGTCATGAGCTGTACGCGCTGTTCTCGTGCACGTAGTCGTGCGTCAGATCGTTGGTGAAGATCGTCGCCGCCTCCGCGCCCGCCTTGAGGTCGATGAGCACGTCCGTCGCGCGCGGCGTGAGGTCGACCTCCTCGCGGGGGCGGTCCGGCGCACCCGCGCTGCACAGTCGCACCCCGTTGAAGCTCACATCCACGGCGTAGGGGTCGAAGGCCGCCTGCGTCGTGCCGATCGCGGCCAGCACGCGGCCCCAGTTGGGGTCGTTTCCGAAGATCGCGGCCTTGAAGAGGTTGTTACGCGCGACCGAGCGCCCCACCTCGACGGCGTCGTCCTCGGATGCCGCACCCACGACCCGGATGGTGATGTCGTGGCTCGCACCCTCGGCATCCGCCTGGAGCTGTCGAGCGAGACTCGTGCACACCTCGACGAGAGCCGCACGGAACGCGTCCGCGTCGGGCGTCACGCCGCTCGCGCCACTGACCATCAGCGTCACCTGATCGTTGGTCGACATGCAGCCGTCGGAGTCGAGTCGGTCGAAGCTCACCCGGGTGGCGGCGCGCAGATGCGCATCCGCCTCGTCGGCCGACAGCACCGCGTCGGTCGCGATGACCACGAGCATCGTGGCAAGGCCCGGAGCGAGCATCCCCGCACCCTTGGCCATCGCCCCGATGGTCCACCCGTCACCGGCGAAGACAGCGGTCTTGGGTACGGTGTCGGTCGTCATGATGGCGCGCGCCGCGTGGTCGCCGCCGTCGTCCGAGAGGGCGGAGATCGCCGCCTCGGTACCGGCAAGGACCTTCCCGCGGAAGACCTCGTCGCCCGTGCCGATGAGCCCGGTGGAGCACACGAGCACGTCGCCGGGGCTGATGCTCAGCAGCTCGGCGGCCTTCTCCGCCGTCTGATGAGTGGTCTGGAAACCGAACGCCCCGGTGAAGCAGTTGGCGCCGCCCGAGTTGAGCACGATCGCCTCGACGGTGCCGTCCTGAATGGCCTGCTGCGACCACAGGATCGGGTTGGCCTTGGCACGATTGCTGGTGAACACGGCGGCTCCGACCTTCAGCGGGCCGCGGTTGACGACGACGGCGACGTCGGGCCTGCCGGTCGATTTGAGACCGGCCACGACGCCGGCGGCGGCGAATCCTGCAGGGGCGGTGACGCTCACGGTGCCACTCCGTTCACGGTCAGACCCGTGGCCTCGGGAAGGCCCAGGGCGATGTTCATCGACTGGATGGCGGCACCGGCGGTGCCCTTGACGAGGTTGTCGACGGCCGTCACGACGACGACGCGGTTCGCGGCGCGGTCGACCGCGAGTCCGACGAGGGCGGTGTTGGCGCCCAGAACGTCCGCCGTGCGGGGGAACTGCCCCTCGGGCAGCAGCTGCACGAACGTCTCACCGTCGTACGCGCTCTCCCAGGCCGAGCGGATCTCGGCATCCGTCACGCCGTCCACGATCGGTGCCGTGGAGGTGGCCAGGATGCCGCGGGCCATCGGCACCAGCACCGGCGTGAACGAGACGCGGGCATCGGGAGCACCGGCGGCCGCGAGCGCCTGCTGGATCTCGGGGATGTGGCGGTGCGTGCCGCCGACGGCATACGGGTTCGCGGTGCCGAGGATCTCGGAGGCGAGCAGGTTCGTCTTCAGGCTCTTACCCGCCCCGGAGGACCCCACGGCCAGCACGCTGACGATGTCGCGGGCATCGATGACGCCGGCCGCGACGCCGGGGACGAGGCTCAGCGCCACCGTGGAGGCGTTGCAGCCCGGGGCGGCGATGCGGGAGGCGCCGACGAGGTGCTCACGCTGCTTCTGCCCGCCCGCGCCGACGATCAGCTCCGGCACGCCGTAGGTCCACGGCTCGTGGAAGGCGCCGCCGTAGAACGCGTCCCACGCCGCCGGCGAGATCAGACGGTGGTCGGCACCGGCGTCGATGACCAGGGGCGTGTCGGCGAGCGCGTCGGTGTACTGACCGGACTGACCGTGCGGGAGCGCGAGGAAGACCACGTCGTGGCCCGCGAGCACCTCGGGCGTCGTCGGCTGCAGGGTGAGGTCGGCCAGCGAACGCAGGTGGGGCTGATGCTGGATGAGCGCATCGCCGGCGTTGCTGTGCGCGGTGACGGTGCGGATGTGGACGTCGGGATGAGCGGCGAGGAGGCGCAGGATCTCGCCGCCGGCATAGCCGGAAGCGCCGGAGACGGCGACCGAAAGGGTCATTGTTCAACCTTATTGTGACGTGAGTCGGCAAACGGTGGGCTCGAAGCGGCGACACCGGCGACTCGACCCGTCACGACGACAGGGAGCTCGCGGGGTCGCCTAGAGTCGGCGGCCGTCCTGACGTCGGCGCGCGCGCAGCACCGTGGCAACGGTGACGGGACCGGCGGCGTGCATGCGGAGACGCTATCGCGCGGCGCGTCGTCGCCGCAAATCGATGCCGTCACTGCGCAAGGGCATCGAGGAGCTCGCGCTCGTCGGCGCGCGTGAGCCCGGCGGAGCGGGGACGGTCCAGTCCCCGTTCGCGCTCATCGGCGAGCACGCGCCGCAGCACGTCCTCCAGCGGCCTGTGGCGTCCGCCGAGAATGCGATAGGTGCCATTGGCGCGAGTCGCGAAGCCGGGCACATCGTCGGGCAGCCACAGCGGCAGCGATCGCTCCCCCGCCCAGTACCCCACGCCGTGCGCGACGAGCCACGGCGCGGATGCCGGGACGAGCGCACCGGTGTGACCGGCGACGCTGCGAGCGATGGCGAGCACCGCCTCCAGCGGAAGACTGTCGCCGACGGCATTGACGGCACCGGTGAAGCGCGCCGCGCCCACCTCGACCACGAAGTCGGTCAGGTCGTCGACGTCGATCACCTGCACCCGCGCGCCGGGTGCGTCGGGAATCAGCACGGGCTCGGCCGCCGCGGCGGCGAGGCGGGCGACCCCGTAGCCGAAGCGATCGGTGGGGTCACCCTGGCCGACGATCAGTCCCGGGCGCACCACGGCCGCACGGCGGCCGAGGGCGGCTGTCACGGCCTGCTCGGCGGCGGCCTTCTCGCGCCGGTAGTCGTACGGGTCGCCGGGTTCGGCGGCGACGGCGAGGGCGGCGGACTCGTCGGCGCCCGCCACGTCCCACTCGCGATCCGCGACGGCGGTGTAGGCATCGTCGCGCTCCCGATCGGCGACGACCAGCCGGGTGCCGGCCGGCGCGTCGCGGCCGCCGCGGGCGAGTACCGTCACGGCGGCACCGGCATCCCGCCAGCGCTCCGCGATGCGCCGGGACAGCCATCCGGTCCCGCCGAGGATCAGAACATCGGTCATGTCGTCGGGAAAGCCCTGATGCGCTGGAGCAGGTCAGGACCGGTGCGATCCAGCGTCCGGCCGCCGAGCCACACCCCCAGGACCGCGGCGCCCCCGCCGACGACGATGCCGACGACGAGCGCCACCCACCCCCAGAC
>NZ_MKRU01000040.1:0-6052 GCF_001897985.1 Microbacterium sp. 69-7
GCGCCCGCGCCCGCCACCATCGGATCGAGCGGGTACAGCGACGCGGCGTGCGCGAGACCCGCCTCTGCGCGGGCGACGTCGTCGATGCCCTTCTGCGGACCGAAGACCGCGGCCGCACCCGAGGGACCGAGCAGCGGAGTGGTCACATCGGAGAGCACGACGATGCCGCCGGCAGGAGGCTGTCGCAGCGCAGCGGTGTCGACGTGGGCGATCGCCGCCAGCCCGCCGGCGCCGTCGGGCACCGCGGCTCCGGCGCCGTCGACGAACCCGGCACCGAGCGCCGAGAGCATACCGACGCCGAGATCGGTGGACGCGCTCGATCCGATGCCGAGGACGAGGCGCTCCACACCGTGCTCGAGCGCGGCGGCGATCGCCTCGCCGAACCCGCGCGTCGACGCGTCCCAGGGACGCAACCGGCCGCCGAGCAGTTCGATCCCGCTCGTCGCCGCGAGCTCGACGACCGCGGTACTGTCCGGCAGCAGCAGCCATGCGGTGTCAACGGGCGTTCCCGCGGGCCCGGTGACCGTGAGCGGCATCCGCGTCGCGCCCGGGACGGCAGCGGCGAACGCGTCCAACGTCCCCTCTCCCCCGTCGGCCATCGGCCGCAGCACCACGTCGTCGGCCGGTCGCACCGACCGCCACCCGTCGCGCAGTGCGGCGGCGGCCGCGGCAGCGGGGATCGAGCCCTTGAAGCTGTCGGGGGCGAGCACGACGCGGGTCATGGGCGCGATGCTACGCGTTCACCGGCCCGCGGCATCGGGCACCGGCTCGCATCGGGCAGGATGGACACATGACGTGGCTTGTGACCGGCGGAGCGGGATACATCGGTGCGCACGTGGTGCGCGCCCTGCAGGCGGCGGGCATCGCCCCGGTCGTCGTGGACGACCTTTCGAGCGGCCACGCGTCGTTCGTGCCCAAGGGCGTGCCGTTCGTGGAGGGCACGATCCTGCATCGCGCGCTGTTGGCCGACACGATGCGCGAACACGGCGTCACGGGCGTGATCCACGTCGCCGGATTCAAGTACGCCGGCGTCTCGGTGCAGCGCCCGCTGCACACCTACGAGCAGAACGTCGAGGGCACCCGCGTCGTGCTGGCGGCCATGGCGGATGCCGGTGTGCACAACATCGTCTTCTCCTCCTCAGCCGCGGTCTATGGCACCCCCGACGTGCCCCTGGTGACCGAGGACCTGCCCAAGCGCCCCGCGTCGCCCTACGGCGAGTCGAAGCTCATCGGCGAATGGCTGCTGCGCGATCAGGGCGTGGCGACGGCATCCGACGAGCAGCCCCTCCGCCACACGTCGCTGCGCTACTTCAACGTGGTCGGCTCGGCCGACCCGTCGGTGTACGACACGAGCCCCCACAACCTCTTCCCGATCGTGTTCGAGAAGCTGCTCGCCGGCGAGACCCCGCAGATCAACGGCGACGACTACGACACCCCCGACGGCACCAACGTGCGCGACTACGTGCACGTCGGCGACATCGCGGCCGCGCACGTCGTCGCGGCGCAGCGACTCGAGGCGGGTGAGCCCATCGAGGCCGCGTACAACCTGGGGTCGCAGAACGGCCTGAGCGTGCGCGAGATCATGGATGCCATGGCCCGCGTGACCGGCATCGACTTCACGCCGAGGATCGGTCCGCGCCGCCCGGGCGACCCCGACCGCATCGTCGCCACCGGGGAGCTGGCCGCCCGCGACCTGGACTGGACCAACCGCTACACCGTCGACGAGATGGTGCGCACCGGCTGGGAGGCGCGCCGCGCCGCCCACTGATCCCGGCGCGGCGCTGCGTTTCGACTCTGCGTTTCGACTCGCGGCGCTCGCTCAACGACCGGCGCTCGCTCAACGAACGCGGGAAGCGGTGCTTTCCGGTCGTTGAGCGAGGAGCGCAGCGACGAGTCGAAACGCCGTCTCAGGCGGTCAAGCGGATGACCGCCCACGAGACGTCCGGCAGTGACACGCGCAGCTCGTCGCCCTGACGGATGACCTCCAGCGACTGCGGCCTCACCCGGTAATCGGCATCGGTGATCATCCACGACTCGACGACGGCGAGGGATGCCGCGTCGAGTTCGCGCAGATCGATCACGAGCTCCGCGGCATCCGACACCGAGCGGTTCACGAAGAACACGCTCGTGCCGGCGTCGTCGGTCGTGGCGACCGCGTTGACGGCGGAGACGTCGCCGAAGCGCGCGCTCTGCACGCGCGGCGCGCCGTCGATCTCGACCCGCCGCGCGGTGCCGCAGCCGAGGCGGGACGTGAGCGAGAAGGGGTAGAAAGTCGTCTGGCGCCGCGCGGGACCGCCGGGCTCCGGCCCCCGGTGCTGCAGCCGCAGGCCGCCGCACTGATCCGCGCCGTCGCCGTCGACTGACCTCGGCGCAGGCGCCGCGCTCAGACCGGCGCGGGGCCGGTGCTGTCGCGCACGATGAGCGGGGCAGGCATCACCGCGCGGGTCGCGGCTTTCGCTACCGCGGAGTCGGGCGCGTCGCCCTCGTCGAGAAGAGCGGCGACGGCCTGGGCGCCGAGCCGGTCGAAGTGCTGGCGCACCGTCGTGAGAGGAGGCCGGTAGTTGGCCGCGTCGTCGACGTCGTCGAAGCCGACGACGCTGACGTCTTCGGGCACCCGCGCACCGTGCTCGGCGAGGGCGCGCAGCGCCCCGAGGGCCATCTGGTCGTTGGCGACGAACAGGGCGGTGCCGACGGCGCCGTCGCCGATGAGCGTCTGGGCTGCCTCGTAGCCGGATGCCGAGCTCCACGAGCCGCGCACGAGCGCGCCGACGGGACGCCCCGCCGCCTCGAGGGTGTCGCGCCATCCGCGCTCGCGCTCGGCGGCCGCGTACGAGGTCGCCGGCCCGGCGATGTGCGCGACCGTGGCGTGCCCGAGTGCGAGCAGGTGCGCGGTCGCGCCGGCCGCTCCCCCGGCATGATCGGTCTCCACGCCGGCGAATCGGTCGTCGGGCGGCGAGTCGACGACGACGAGTCGAAGAGCGGTCGGCAGATCCGCCGAGCGGACGAGAGCGGAGGCTTCGTTGATGACGACCACGCCGTCGACTCCCTGCTCGTTGATCCGCTGGAGCGCTTCGGCGGCGTCTCCGGAGCCGATGGTGACCACCGCGACGTCGTGCTCGCGTTCGGCGGCGGCATCGGTCACCGCCTCGAGCATGAGCGAGTTTCCGACAGTCGCGAGCGTGGAGACGACGACGCCGATCGTGCCGGACCTCCCCGTGCGCAGGGCCCGGGCGGCGCGGTGGATGCGGTAGCCGCTGCGTGCCATCGCCTCCTCGACGCGGGCGCGGGTGGCGGGGTCGACCCGCGGGCTGGCGTTGACGACACGAGAGACGGTCTGCGCCGACACCCCCGCGATCCGTGCGACATCCGCCATCGACGCGCGTTTGTGTGCCATCCCGACCTCCGTGTTGACGATAGCACGCACATGGCCGTATCGTGTTATCGTGAACATGCCGGAGCCGCCTCCTCACCTCGCCCCCGCGACACCGCCGACGGCCCCCGCGACGCCGCTCGGCGCGGGCGTCGTCAAGCGCCCCACCCGCCTCGCCGACGGGCGCGACCTCATCTACTTCGACGACCCCGACACGACCCTCGGCCCCGATCGCGCCCTCGACACGCGCAGCCTCGACCCCCGCCCGGCGACGGCGACCATGCGCCAGGACATCCTCACGGGAGACTGGATCTCCGTCGCCGCCGCCCGACAGAACCGCGCCTTCCTGCCGCCCGCCGAACTCGATCCGCTCGCCCCGCAGACCCCGACCAACCCGTCCGAGATCCCCTCGCACTACGACGTCGCCGTCTTCGAGAACCGCTCGCCCTCCTTCGGTCCGGCACTGTCCGAGGCGACCGGAGACGCCCCCGCGGCATCCGATCCCCCGCGCGGGCTCGACGACCTCGCGCACCTGGGCCTCGGTCGCACCCGCACCAGCGTCGGCCGCTGCGAGGTCGTGTGCTTCTCACCGGCGCGCAGCGGCTCGTTCGGCACGCAGACGCCGACACGCGCACGCACGGTGATCGAGGCGTGGGCCGACCGCACGGCGGCCCTGTCGGCGCTGCCCGGCGTGCAGCAGGTGTTCCCGTTCGAGAACCGCGGCGAGGCGATCGGTGTCACGCTGCAGCACCCCCACGGCCAGATCTACTCGTATCCGTACATCACCGCGCGCACGACCCGACTCCTCGACGCGATCGACCGGACGGCACCGGACCTCTTCGCTCGTATCCTCGCGTTCGAGCAGGCAGGCCCCCGCGTGCTGCTGCGGGGCGAGCACTGGACCGCCTTCGTGCCGTTCGCCGCGCGCTGGCCGATCGAGGTGCACCTGCTCCCCCACCGTCACGTGCCGGACTTCGCCGCCCTCGACGACGCCGAGCGCGACGAACTCGCACCGATCTATCTGCGGCTGCTGCGCGGCATCGACGCCCTCTACGGCGACCCGACCCCCTACATCGCCGCCTGGCATCAGGCACCCGTCCACGTCGGTCGCGACACGGTACGCCTGAACCTGCAGATCACGAGCCCGCGTCGCGCCGCCGACAAGCTCAAGTTCCTCGCCGGATCCGAAGCGGCCATGGGCGCCTGGATCGGCGACGTCCCCCCCGAGACCGCCGCCGATCGGCTGCGATCCGCCATCGAAGGAGTCCAGCTGTGACGACCACGGCCACACCACGCACCGACGCGCACGACCTGTTCGGCGAGCTCACCGGTGCGGAGCCCGCGGGATACTGGTCGGCTCCGGGACGGGTGAACCTGATCGGCGAGCACACGGACTACAACGACGGCTTCGTCTTCCCCTTCGCGATCGACGGCCGCACGATCGCGGCGCTGGGCACGCGCGGCGACGGGCGCATCCGCGTCGTGTCGACGTTCGATCCGGTGCCGGTGGAGGTCGCCCTCGCCGACCTCGACGCGCTGTTCCCCGCCCGCCGCGACGAGATCGTCGAGTGGGCGCGCTATCCGCTCGGGGTGGCGTGGGCGCTGCGGGATGCCGCGCGTGCCGCCGGCCGCGACGCCGACGCCCTCACCGGGGTCGACATCGCTCTGGCCTCCGACGTCCCCGTCGGCGCAGGGCTCTCGTCATCGGCGGCGATCGAGGGCGCCACGGCATCCGCTCTCAACGACGTATGGCAGCTCTCCCTCTCGCCGGTGGATCTCGCCCAGGCCGGTCGCCGCGCTGAGAACCTGGCGGTGGGAGCCCCCACCGGGATCATGGACCAGATGGCGTCGATGCTCGGCCGCGCCGACGCCGGCATCTTCCTCGACTGCCGGTCGCTGGAGGTCGATGTCGTGCCGCTCGGGTTCGCCGACGCCGGTCTGGAGGTGCTCGTCATCGACACCCGCGTGAGCCACGCGCACTCCACCGGCGGCTACGGCGAGCGCCGCGAGGCCTGCGAACGCGGAGCCGAGATCATGGGCGTCGCGGCCCTGCGCGACCTCGTGCCGGCCGACCTGGACCGCGCCCGTGCGCTGATGGACGACGTGACCTTTCGGCGCGTCCGCCACGTCGTCACGGAGGACCAGCGTGTGCTCGACGCCGTGCGCCTGCTGCGCGCGGAGGGACCGCGGGCGATCGGCGCGCTTCTCGACGCGTCGCACGCGTCGATGCGCGACGACTTCGAGATCTCCACGCCCGAGCTCGACCTGGCCGTGGAGACCGCGCGCGCAGCAGGGGCCGTCGGCGCCCGCATGACCGGCGGCGGCTTCGGCGGCGCCGCGATCGCGCTCATCGACCGCGAACTGGTCGAGGAGGCGACCGCCCGTGTCGCCGCGGCGTTCGCCGCCGCGGGCTTCGGCGCTGCGCACGTGTTCACCGTGCATCCCTCGGACGGCGCGCGCCGGGACGGGTAGCGTCGAGGGCGGGAGGTCGATCCGCGGCATCCCGGAAGGAGCACTCGTGGCCTCGCTCACCTACGTCGAGATCGACGGCGCCCCGCACGGGCTGTTGCGCACCCACGGCGCCGAGGTGAACGAGGCGCTGCTCGCCTTCCTGAGCACGTGAGAGCCCTCGGATGGATGCCGTGGGTCGCCGCGGCGGGTGCGGCGGTGCTCGCGTTCGGT